>JASIEC010000084.1 GCA_030046135.1 Thermoplasmata archaeon
CGCTCCTGACGGGTCGTCGGCCCAATCTTACGAGTCGCCCAATTTCTCATTCACCGGCGCCGGCCTGGGACGCACTCGCCAGGAGCCCCGGGTCCGGACGGTTTCCCCGCGCCCTCTCGCGGGACCCGCCGGTCTGGAATCCCCGCGGCGGGTCGCGCCCCGCCCGATCGGACCGGTTCCGGACTTCCGCGCGGGGGTGGCGTCGGAGTTCGTCGGTCAGCGGCCCCGGTAGAAGCTCCGGAGGGTCGAGGGAACGAAACTGGCGGCTCCCTCGAGGCGCCGTCCGTCGGGGGCCACAAGGAGCGGGAAGAGCGTCTCGGGGGTGACCCACCGCTCGACCAACGCGCTCGCGTCGCCGGGTTGATGGAGGTCGATCACATGGAGGGCGACCGAGGCCGACTCTGCGAGCTCGACTGCGAGGCGGACGCAACGGCCGACCTCGCCGGGGAATTCGTAGGGTGGTCCTCCGTCCGAGCCGGCCGCGGCGTTCGAGCCCGAGCCCGCCGGGGAGGCGAACTGGAACGCACGGAACCGCGGGAGCCTCGAGGCAACCCTGTAGCCTTCGTCGCCTCGCACCGGCTCGCTCGCCGCGAAGAGTACGAACTCCGGTCCGACAGCCTCGGCCATCGTCGCGGAGGCGTACCCCGCCGCATAACCCCACCGCTCCCCCCCGGGCTCCCTGGCACGAAGGCGGCCGTGGTGCGGGCGCTACGTGATGGGCGGCTCACCGTTTCCGGACAGTCGAGAGAGCTACCGCCGGCCGATCGCCGGTCCGACGCTCCGAGCTGCCCTAAGGTGGACCAGCTCTCCTACGTCGTCGACCTGCGCGTCCGCGACGGCGGCGATCTCCTCGTTCTCGCGGGCGGGGCGGAGGCCGTTCTTCGACACGTACCCGGCCTGGAAGACTACCCAGGAAAAGCCGGCGCGTCGAGCTCCGCGGAGTTCGTCGCTGCCGCCGTCCCCGACGTAGATCGCCCGCTCCAGCGGGAACCCTCCCCAGCGAGGAACGAGCGCGCGGTACGCATGGACCGAGGGCTTGCGCGCTCCGATGTCACACGAGAACAGGGCGGCCGAGAAGAGGGGGGCGAGCGGGGATCGGTTCCACCAGCGCCGCTCCCGCTCGTCGCAGTTGCTGAGGAGTCCGAGCGCCCATCCTTGGCGGCGGAGGGTCCGGAGCGCGAGGAGGACCGAGACGTCCGGCCGGAGGATCGCCCGGTCCTGATATCGGCCCATCGCGTCGTCGACACGGGCCCAGACATCGGCTCGAGCGTCCACGCCGTGGGTCCGACAGAGGGCCGCGAGCCTCTCGAGGATCGTCGGACGCAGGGTGACCTGGCGGTCGGGGAACGTCGCCTCCCACTCGGGGAGGAACGTCCGAGCCGGGAGGCCGAGGAGCTCGCCCGCCTCCTGGGCGCGCACGAATCGCCGGGGCCGGAACCTCTCGGGGTCGACGAGGGTGTGAAAGAGGTCGAAGGCGATGGCCCGCGCTCCTTCCGGCGACCGCATCCGCGGGGGACGAGCCCGATCGAGACTTAACGGCGGAGCGCTCGGGGGCGGGGGTTGCGTCATCGGGGCCCAGCCTGCCGCCGGCCGGCGGGCGGTCAGGCCTGCGCTGAGCCGCTGGTTGGAACGGATCCGGAGGGCGGGCGGCTCGTCGTCGGGCCCTCGCCGTAAGCGACCTCGCCGTGCTGGCTGAGGTCGAGCCCCTCCTGCTCCTCGCCCGGGGTCACCCGGAGGGGCGTAAACCAGCCGATCACCTTGAGGAGGGCATACGAACCGGCGAAGGAGAACCCTGCGACCACGGCGATCGCGAACGCTTCGACCAGAAGGAGGTGGGGGTTCCCGTACGCGAGCCCGTTCGCGCCGGCCGCGTTGATCGCGACGGTCGCGAAGATCCCCGTCGCGAGGACCCCCCAGATCGCCCCGGCTCCGTGGCACGCGAAGACGTCGAGAGCGTCATCGAGGCGAGTGCGGGCCCTCCAGTGGGAGACGAAGTACGCGACCAGACCCCCTCCGATCCCGATCACGATCGACGCCCCGGGCGTCACGAACCCGGACGCCGGCGTGATGGCGACGAGCCCGGCCACGGCGCCCACCGCGAAGCCCACGGCGGTCGGCTTGCCCTGGAGCGACCACTCGACGAGCATCCAACTGAGGGCGGCGGCCGACGCGGCGAGGTTCGTGTCGACGAGGGCGGAGGTGGCGAGCTCGTTCGCGGCGAGCGCGCTGCCGCCGTTGAAGCCGAACCAGCCGAACCAGAGCAGCGCGGAGCCGAGGATGACGAACGGGATGTTGTTGGGCGGCGCCCGCTTCGCCTCCTCGACGTCCGACCGCCGCCCGATCACGAGGGCCGCGGCAATCGCCGAGAGGCCGGCCGAGGTGTGGACCACGAGCCCGCCCGCGAAGTCGAGGACCCCGAGGTCGCGGAGCCAGCCGCCATCTCCCCAGACCCAGTGGGCGATCGGGGCGTAGATGAGGACGGTCCAGCCGACCATGAAGATCAGCATCGCCTTGAACCGGATGCGCTCGGCGAAGGCGCCGATGATGAGCGCGGGCGTGATCGCCGCGAACTTGAGCTGGAAGGCGAAGTAGAGCAGCTGCGGGATGAACGCCGAGTAGACCGCGTTCGGGGCCCCGCCGACGTTGGTGAGAAGGGCGTCGTGGAGGTTTCCGATCAGCCCGTCGAGCGCGTTGGGGCCGAACGCGAGGGTGTAGCCGACGATCGCCCAGACGAGGCTCACGAGGGCGAAGACGACCATGCACTGGACGATCGTCGAGACGAGGTTCTTCTTTCGAACGAGCCCTCCGTAGAAGAACCCCAGCGCGGGGGTCATGAGCATCACGAGGCCGGTCGCGGCCAGCACCCACGCCGTGTCGCCGGAATCGATCGCCACGAACGATGCTCCCTCGCCCTCGCACGAGGCGGAGATCGGCTCAAAAAGCCCTACGTCGCACCGGACGTACCGTGCAGTCCCGCCCGACTACGTCGCGCGTCGGCGAGCGGTTCCCCCCGCGGGCCTCCTCACGGCGCCGGGGGCGACTTCGAGCGAAGGGTCCGCGATCTTCACGAGCTGCTTGCCAATGTTGCCTCCCGAAAAGAGGCGGGCCAAAGCGGAAGGGGCGCTCTCCAGCCCGACCGCGACGTCCTCCTTCGGCTTCAGGAGCCCGGAGTCACGCCACTTGCTGAGGGCGGCGATCGCTTCAGGGAACCGGTCGAAGTAATCGCGCCCGAGCAACCCTTCCATCCTCCCGTTCACCATGATCAACTGCAGGTAGTTCGACGGCCCCGGGACAGGTGCCGCCGGGCGGTATCGGGCCGTTCCTCCGCACAGGACGATCCGCCCGTGGGGGCGAAGGCGCTCCAGGGCGACATCGAGGAGGGGCCCGCCGACGTTGTCGAAGTAAATGTCGAT
>JASIEC010000085.1 GCA_030046135.1 Thermoplasmata archaeon
GCCAAGGACCTCGTGCTTCGTTCGTTCCTCCTCGAAGACGGCCTCGACGGCGAAGTCGACCTGGCCGAACTCCTCGTACTCCGTCACCCCTCGGACCCGGGTGTACGTCTCATCCGCGCGGGCCGGCGTGAACTTCGGCGCGAGCTTAGTGCGGATGCGAGCCGCTTGCTCCTCGGTGAGCGCCTCGGCCTCGTCCGTCACGCGGGCGATCTCTTTTGACGCCCGTTCCGCGTGGAACCTTGCGAGCTCGTCGACGATCGCCCGGACCCGGGCCCGGCCCGCCTCCACGCGGGCCGCGTCCACGTCCTTGAGGACGACGTCGATCCCGTTGAACGCGAGGAGCTCGGCGATCGCGGCTCCCATCGCCCCCGCCCCCACGACGCCGGCCCGTTGGACTCTCACGAACGCCCCAGGGGGCGAGCGCGCCCGCCGTACATAACGCTCGGGCGCGAGCGTCCCCGGTCCTCGCGGCAGTCGCGCCGGCCCGCCCCGAGGCGCCTGGGTCCGTTCCGCCCGAGTCCCGGGCGGTTCAGCCGGAGCGAACCCCTCCGGCCGGGGTGGCGGAGCTCCCGAACGGCTCCTCCGCTGCCCCCCGGGCGCCCTCGCCGGCGACCTCGGACAGCGTCGGCTGCTCCGCGACAAAGAACGGGGAGCCCGCCCGCGATCTCGCTGGCGCGGGTAGCGTGGCGAGCAGCGGGGCCATCGTCGCCTCCGGGGCGAGCGCGGCAGCGATCGCGAACCCTCCGATCAGGGCGTATTCAAGGATCCACCGGGCGACGAGGGCCATGCCCGAGATCGGTCCCGGCGACAACCCTCCCCAAAACGCACCGACCCCCACGCTCCCCAAGATCTGGTCGGTGAGGCTGTCGAGCCCCGCCCGGGTCAGCGTCGACGGGAGCCAGACAAGCAGCGTGAGACCCGCGACGAGTACCGAGGCGGGGACGACGCGACCGAGACCCGTCCGGGTCCGGAGAAGGAGTCGCACGATCGGCTGCGGAAACAGACCTGCGAGAATCGCGAGGAGTCCTAGGAGTTCGTGCTGGACAATCCACTGGAACCACAGGCCGGGCCCCGCCGCGGTCGGGGGCGAACTCGGCCACTGCGCGAAGATGGCGAGAGCCCACAGCAGGCCCGCTACGATCAGCGCGACCCGGAGGGCGATGCCTACGATGTACCGCCCTCCGATCGCGGGCGCGGAGGCGCTCTCTGAGGCGACCGTGCGCCCGGCCCGGCCGTACAGACCTCCGTAGATGGTAAGAAGCATCTCCTGCGCGAGCAGCGCGACCCACACCACCGCGAGCTGGAACAGGCCGAGGACCCAGTTGTTGAGAATCAGGCTCGTCACGGTCGTTCCGGAGGCCGCCGCCACCAGGCCGACCCCGGCGGTCGCCGCCGTCGTCGTCGAGCAGCAGGCTCCGAGGGTCACGAGGCCGATCATCGCCGGCGTCAGGCCCGTCGCGACTCCAACCGCCTTGGAACGCGCTATGTCGTCGGGGTTCGGGCGGAGGAGGCGGTAGGCAAGGACCACCGCGACCGTCATGCCCAGCCCCACCCCGACGGCCACGACCACCATCACAAGGGTCGAGAGAAACGGCAGGATGACGACCCCCCACGGGGCGATGACGAGCAGCCCCGGATAGTTCCACCAGCCCGGCCCCGTGCCGCTGCCGAGGAGAATCTCCACCGTGTAGCCCCCCCGCAAGGCAAAGAGGGTCAGCATCCCTCCGCCGAGCAGAGCTCCGAGCAGGTAGACGAGGCCAAAGAACGCGACGCCCACCCGGCAGCGTGCTTGCCGAACGAACCCCCGGACCTCCTGCAGGGTCAGGATCCGCGCCAGGTCCATCCCGGGCCGCCCGCTCGGCACGGGGTCCGAGCCGTCCAACCCCTTAAATCAGGGTCGTTCGGACCGCCGGGCGGTAATCCATGGAGTCCGGGGGCGAGGCGGCCGGCGCGCCGCCGAAATCCCGGCGCGGGTGGCGTCCCATCGGCCCTCCGTAGAGCCCCCAACCGAACACATATGAACGTCGGGCCTGTCGGTTCGCTAGAGGCACCCGGGCCGGCTCAGCTGCCCGGGACACGGTGGAGATGGCGTTCATCGATGACCTGAGCCTGATCGTCGACCTGCTCATCCTCCTCTGCGCGGCCGTCTTCTACACGGGGGTCCTCGTCTGGTTCGAGTCGCACCGCAAGGACCCCGTCCGCGCTTACTCTCACCTGCGGGGCGGGGCGGCGATCCTCGGGATCCTCGGCCTCGCGATCGGACTCTTCGCCGTCTGGGGAGAGCTCACCTGGCCGATCAACGGCTTCCCCGGCGCGACCTCGTACGACCTGTTCTTCTTCGACGCGCTGTTCCTCCTGGCTCTCCTCCTGCTCGCATTCACGGTCGCCATCTGGCGGCGGCTCCCCTCCCATTTCGTGGGTATGTTCTCGGTCGTGGTCGGGCTCGGTGTCCTGTTCTACGGCGTTCGGGCCTACCAGCTCAATCTCACCGAGCAGCCGCTCGAGACCCTCCTGCTCTACCTCGCCTTCGGCGGGATGGCGATCCTCGTCTACCCCGCGACGCTCTACGTCGACTGGTTCGTGGTGGGGCCCCAGGTTCCAGGGGCCGATCCCCTCCCGTCCGGTGCCACCCCGAACTACCCTTGGATCTGGCGCGCCTTGCTTGGACTGTTCCTCGCCGCCGTAGTCCTCGCCGGGGTCGCCGCGGTGCTCTACGGGATCAACATCGTCTGGGGCCACTTGGCGGCTCCCCCCTAGGAGCCCGCATCGAATCACCTCGCGTTCCGCGGGACTCGTTGACCCAGAGGTTGGAGCGAGTTCCCATCGAACTCGAAAGATCGCCGAACCGGTCGCACCGAGGGAGGTTCAGCGGGGAGTCGCGGCACTTAGATCAGCGGAGCATCATAGGTCAGCGTCCCTGAAATCTGTACGTGTTCCGTAGCTGAGCCACAAAAAAAGAACGAATATACAACCCCGGAGTCGAGCTGGACTTCGCCGGTGCCTTCGACGCCGTCCATGCTGTAAACAGCAGGACCGGTGGCCGGCTCTAGGCTCAGGGACCCACCGGCAGTCGTGCTGTTGGTCGACCAAGAGAAGGCAAAGGGTCCGCCACGAGAGCTCGTAATGTTCGGACCCCCCTCGCAGAGACCGCCCTCCGCGATCGAGATCGTGAAGGACTCAGAGACGCGGTGGGGTAGCGGCGCGAGCAGAGCGAACAGAATTGTTGCCGAACCCAGAATACCCAATAGAGCCAACGGGAATAGCCAACCCTTCCACCTGTCGGGGGCCCTCTTCCGAGTTCCCCAATTGACGGCGCGCGAGCGCCGAATCGTAGGCGCCGCAACGAGTGAGCCCTGCGTTGTGGATGGGCTCATCGGACTCCCGTTACTCCCGACCGAGAGATAAGGGACGGCGCGAAGCGGCGTGAAGATTCAAT
>JASIEC010000011.1 GCA_030046135.1 Thermoplasmata archaeon
CGGTACCTCACGTTCCTGAGGACGTTCGCCCGGCTCCTGCGCTGGGACCCGATCCTCGCCTTCGTCGCGTCGCGCCTCACCCGGAGGGAGGAGTTCCGGGCGGACGCGGACGCGGTCGAGCTGACACGCCGGCCGCGCGCGCTCGCCCGGGCCCTCTACAAGGCGAGCCGGCTCTCGGGCGGGACGCCCGGGCCCCTTGCCAGCCTCCTCGGCCCGGGGGGCCGGTCGGGGCGGACCCAGCTCGAGGAGCGGATCCGGCGGCTGATCGCGCTCGCCGAGAGCGGTCGGTTCCCGGAGGAACCGGTTGGGTAGTCCGAGCCGTCGCCCGCGGGCGCGCCTCCGTCGGAGCGCGGCGGTGGCGGTCGGAGTGGTCGTGGCCCTGCTCGGGCTCGGGGCCCAGAGCGCGTCCGCGGCGACGTATCCCCCGCTGCCCGGCGGAATCGGCAACGACCGCTTCCTCCTCAACAACCTCTCGGCGCCGTCGATCGCGCCGGGCGGCTCCGGCCGGATCGACTTCGCGGTCACAGCGCCGACGACCCCCGCGGCGACCCTCGCCTCCGTCGTCGTCACGTTCGTCGTCTACGCGTTCAACGGCTACCCCGGGAACGGCAGCGCCTCCCTGCCCGTCGCCGACGCCCCGGTGCTGTCGAACGCGACCGTCTCCGGGGAGAACGTCTCGGTCCCCCTTCCCAACCTCACCGCCGGCGACTCGGACCGTGCGTCCGTCGGCGTCGCCACCTCCTCGGCGACCCCGGCTGGGACGTACGCGGTCCGCACGGCCGTCTCGTTCACCGAGGGCGGCACCGCCTACCGCCTCGAGTCCCGGGGATGGTTCACCGAGACCGTCTGGGAGAAGGCGACGGTGCTCCCCAACGGCACCGCCACGCTGAACCTCACCGTCCTCGGCGTCTCGGGGGTCGTCCCCGAGACGGCGATCCTCGTCTCCCCGTCGGGCTGGAGCGTGGCGCTCCCGATCGTCGCGGCCGTCGGCTTCGCGCTCGTCGGCGCGGCCGCGTGGGTCTACTTCCGCCGGTCCCCGGGGTCGAGCTCGGGGACGGGGTAGCTCGGGGCGGACGAGACCCACGCGCCGAGCGCCTTCGGCAGGAGCCGGACGAGCGACGGCGAGGCCCCGAGCAGTTCGCGCGCCACCCTCGTCGGGAAATCGATGTCCCCGAACGCGACGATCGTCCCCGCGAGGGACCCTGCCCCGAGCGCGTCGACGACGGCATCGAGCTCGGCGTCCGACAGCCGCGTGAGGACCCGGCGGAGGTAGAGCGCCCGGCGGAACTCCTCGCCGAGCTCGGCCCTCCACCGCTCGGAGTAGCGCGCGAGCCGGCGCGTCGAGAGGTCGTCCGCGGCGAGCGCCTCCGCCGCGACGGAGCTCGCGAGCTCCGCGGCGCGCAGCGCGGTGTAGATCCCTCCGCCCGAGAGCGGCTTCACCTGGGCGGCCGCATCGCCGACGAGGAGGACCCGGTCGCCGTGGAGGCGGGGGATCTCCCCGATCGGGATCCCCGACGCGACGTACGCGGTCGGGTTCTCGAGCGGCCGGCCGAACCGCTTGGCGATCTGCGCGAGGAGCCGGAGGAAGTAGGTGCGCGCCGGGGTCCCGTCGGCGTCGGCGGCGACGCCGACCCTCGCGCCGCCCCGTCCGTCGGGGATCCACCAGCCGAACAGCCCCGGGGCGAACGCGCGCCCAAGGTACACCTCGACCGTGTCAGGATCCCCGGGGCTCGTCGGGTACTCGGCCTCGAACGCGGGCAGGATCTCGACCGGTCGGCGGAGCCGGAATGCGCGGGCGACGGCGCTCGAGACGCCGTCCGCCCCGACGACCAGGCGGGCGGCGACGGTCTGCCGCTCGCCGTCCGGCCCGGTGAGCTCGGCGACGGCGCGGCCGTTCGGCGCGCCCCGGAGCCGGTCGAACCGCACGCCGGTCCGGATCTCGGCCCCGCTCCGGGCGGCGCGGTCCGCGAGGTGGACGTCCAGGGCCGCGCGGTCGAGGACGTAGGCGCGCGGCTCGTCCGCCCGGAACGAGATCGACCGCAGGCTCGGGCCGAACACCGACGCCCCCCGCACCGGGCGCACGACCATCTCCGTCGAGCCCGCGAGCTCGAGGACGCGACGCGAGACGAGGCCGGCGCACTGGACCGGGCGGCCGACGCGGGCGTGCTCTTCGACCACGAGGACCCGAAGTCCGCGCTCGGCGAGCGGGCGGGCGACCGCGGTCCCCGCGGGGCCGGCGCCGACCACGAGGACGTCCCACGCCTCCGCGCCGGCGGGGACGGGCGCGTCGCTCACGAGCCCTGAGCCGGCGCCGGGTCCTTTCGCCACGGGGCCCCGACCCGGTCCGTCCGCTGGCGCGGCTGGATCCCCGACGCCTCGATCGGGACGGCGAGCCCCGAGCCCCGGGCGAGGTGCCCCGTCCAGGCGATCATCGCCCCGTTGTCGACGCACACCGAGCGGTCCGGCGCGTACATCGCCGCCCCCCGTCCCTCCGCCATCTCGCGGACCATCGTGCGGAGCCTCTCGTTGCAGGCGACGCCCCCGCCGAGAACGACCGCTTCTTTGCGGCGGTGGGCGAGCGCCCGCTCGGTGATCTCGGTCAGCATCGCGTACGACGTCGTCTCGACCGAGTAGGCGAGGTCGGGGCGCTTCGCCCCCTTCGCCCGGTGGGCGAGGGCGGCGGTGAGGATCCCCGAGAAAGCGACGTCCATGCCGTGGACGGAGTACGGGAGGGGAAGGAGCTCCGCCCCCTGCTTCGCCTCGGCCTCGAGGGCGGGGCCCCCCGGGAACGTCCCCCCGAGCTCGATCCAGAGCTTGTCCAGGAAGTTGCCGACCCCGATGTCGAGGGTCTCGCCGAGGACCCGGTAGCGTCCCCCGCCGTACGCGATCACCTGCGTGTTCCCTCCGCTCGTGTAGAGGAGCAGCGGGTCGTCGAGGCCGCTCAGAGCCCGGGCGATCTCGAGGTGCGCGACGCAGTGGTTCACGGGGACGAGCGGCCGGTCCCACAGGAGGGAGAGCGTGCGGGCGACGGTCGCGCCCGCCCGGAGGCACGGCCCCAGGCCCGGCCCCTGGGCGAAGGCGACCGCCTCGATTTCGCGGGCCCGGACGCCGGCGTCCCGGAGGGCTCGCTCGACCAGGCCCGGGAAGACCCTCACGTGGTGGTTCGCGGCTTCGCGCGGATGGATCCCGCCCTGGACGGGCCGGTACATGTCCGAGGCGACGGCGAGGATCGTCGCGTCGTCGTTCACGAGGCCGACGGACGCCGTGTGCGCCGTCGACTCGATGCCGAGGACGACCATCGCCCGAGGAGTCCCGGGACGGTTATACGGTCCCCGCCGGGCGCGTCAATCCTCGGTCGATTCGATCCGGAACGAGACGCGGGAGCCCTTCAGCGCCGCCTGGATCCGGTCGGCGAGCTCGAGGGTCTCCCGCACGGAGGCCCGACGCCCCCAGTCGTAGACGAACTCGTGGCCCTCGGCGCCCGTGCGGAAGCCGACGCTCTCGAGGATCTCGGCGATCTCGGAGTACGAGGACCCCTCGCTGTCGAGCTGCAAGAGGAGGAACGTCTGGGTCATCGAGCCGCGCCTGCGCGCGGGCTCGAACCCGGCCGCGGGCTTAAGCCGGCCGCTCGAGCGACGGGGCTCCGCCGTCGCCGGGCCCGCTCCCCGCCCCATCGTCCGGCCCGAAGACCGCCGCCGGCCCCGGCCCCTCCGGTTCGTCCTCGACGGCGTCCGGGCGCTTCGCGTGGGCCGTGACCCGGACGGCGATCCCCCGCCGGAGGCGTCCCATCTCGACCGGGGCGAGGAGAAGCCGGCCCACGGCGAGGAGCCGGTCGAAGCGGTCGACGACGAGGGCGCTCGCGCCGGGGACGAGCGCGGGGTCCGCGCTCTCCACGAACCTCGAGAAGAGGCTCCGGCCCTCCCGGACGAACGGAACGGCGTCCTCCGCCGCGACGACGCGATGGCGTCCCGGCGGGAGCGCGGGGAGGAGCTGCGCGGCCCCCCGGAACGTCGGTCGGGGGATCCCGTCGTTGCCGAGGACGAACGCCGCCGCCCCGTCCCGCACGAGATGCCGCAACCGGCCCGTGCGGCGCGACCGCTCGCCGTGAACCCCCGCCGCGAGGCGGCCGCCGACGTCCGGCCCGTACTGCCAGGCGAGGAGCGAGAGAACTTGGCGTGAGGTCCA
>JASIEC010000086.1 GCA_030046135.1 Thermoplasmata archaeon
CCTTCGAGAACGTGGGGAACCGGTCCCGCGACGGATCGTAGACCGCGAGGAGGAAGGCGCCGAACTTTCCGGCGCGCCGGCCCCGGCCGTGCAACGCGCCGACGATCACGCCGTCGATCGAGTCGGTGAGCCCCGAGGTGTAGTCGCGCTTGTACTTGATCCACCAGAACCCTCGGGCGCCGGCCCGGTAGGAGCTCCCCGGCTTCAGCGACTTCGCCACGAGGCCCTCCGCGCCGCCCGAGATCGCCTCGTCGAGGAACGTCCGCGCCTCCGCCGGGTCGCCGACGGTCCGCTGGACCGCCAGGCGGACCCGCTCGGACGGCCGGACGATCGCCTCGAGCCTCGCGCGCCGCTCGGGGAAGTCGAGCGGGTACGTCGGGCCCCGGCCGTCGAGGAGAACGTCGAAGAGGAACAGACGAACCGGGATCTCGGCCTGCACCCGCGCGAGGTCGTGCTTGCGGCCCCGGCGGCGCGCGACGTCCTGGAACGGCTGAATCTCGTCGGTGTCGAGGTCGACCGGCACGCACTCCCCCTCGACGATCGCGGGCGTCGAGCGGATCGCCGCGGGCAGCTCCTCGAGGAGGTCGGGGAACTGCGCTCCGATCTCCTCGAGCCGCCGGGAGAACAGCCGGGGCGGGCCGTTCGTGGGGACGTGCGCCTGGACCCGGAGCCCGTCGTACTTGTACTCGAGCGCGGCCCGGCCCCCCATCCGCTCGAGGACCTTCTCGAGCGTCGGCTCTCGCTCCGCGAGCATCGGGCGGATCGGCCGTCCGACCTCGATCCCGATCCCGTCGAGGCCGCCAAGCCCGCCCGCCGCGAGGGCCGTCGCGACCCGGCCCAGATCGCTCGAGAGGTTGAACGCCGCCTCGATCCGGGTCCTCGCCTCCTTCGTCCCGTCGGCGAACGCGACGCCGAGGGCGTCGACGATCGTCATCTCGCGGACCCCGACCCGGAGCGTCCCGACGACGAACCGGACGAGGAACCGGGCCTCGAGAGGCTCGGCCCGGCGGAGGAGGTCGGAGAGCGCCCGGACCTTCTCCTCCTGGGACCCCTCCCCCTGCGCCCCCGCGAGGCGGCGGAGGCTCGCGTACACCTCCTCGACGTCGAGCGGGGTCCCGGTGTCGAGCCGCCGGACCCCGAGCAGGAGCTCCTCCGTGGTCCGGCCGAGGTCCCCCGACGTCTTCGCGAGGCGCGCGATCGCGCGCTCCTCCTCCCCCGTCGCGACGGCGACCGCGCGCCGGGCCAGCGAGTCGGCGACCCCGAGCTCGATCCCCTCGTACTCGGGCCGGAGCACCCCCTGGGAGAGGTAGACGACCTCCTCGAGCTCCCGGCCCCGGAGGGGTCGGAGGAGGTCGGCGAGGATCGTGCGCATCTCGAGGCGTTTCGGCGTCGCCTCGAGCCGCTCGTAGGCGTGGGCGAGGTCAGCGAACCGCACCGCGGGCCCCCTCCTCGACGGCCGCCCGGAGGCGCGCGAGGTTCGCCGCGACCGGGCCGCCCGTGAACGCCGAGTTCCCGCAGACGAAGAACGTCGCGCCCGCCTTCGCCGCGGCGACCGCCGTCGCCGGGGTGATGCCGCCGTCGATCGAGACGTCCTCGGGGTGTCCCGACCGGTCGAGCCGCGCCCGCGCTTGGGCGACCTTCGGGAGGACCTCGGGGAGGAACGCCTGGCCCGAGAACCCCGGGTGGACGCTCATCACCAGGATCTGGTCCAGCTCGTCCGCGATCGGCTCGACCGCCTCCCACGGGGTGTCGGGCCGGAGCGCCGCCCCGACCGCCGCCCCCGTCCGACGGATCGTCCGGACCACCTCCGCGGGCGGCCCCTTCGCCTCCACGTGGAAGACGAGGGTGTCGCCGCCGGCGCGTCGGAACGCCTCCGCGTAGCGCCCCGGGTCCTCGATCATGAGATGGACGTCGAGCGGCAGCCGGGTCCGGGCCCGGACCGCCGCCACGAGCGCGGGGCCGAACGACAGGTTCGGGACGAAGTGGCCGTCCATCACGTCGAGGTGGAGCGCGTCGGCGCCGCCGTCCTCGGCCGCGCGGACCGCCCGGGCGAGGGCGCCGAAGTCCGCGCTGAGCAGCGACGGCGCCAGGCGGAGGCGGGGACGGTTCGGCACCTCGCCCTCCAGCCCGGCTCCGTATTTATTTGGAGGACGCGGGGAGGCTAGAGGAACTCGTCGGAGCGGCTCGCCCCCTCGCCGGGGAGCGCGGGCAGCCCCGCCCTCACCCGGTCCGCCTCGGGGGTCCAGCGGCCGTACGGCACCGGGCGCAGCCAGCTCCGGTGGAACCCGCGCCCGGTCCCGGTGCCGTCGTCGCTCGGCCGGTACCAGAGGACCCGCGCGAAGAGAAACTCGGCGTAGAGGGCCACGGCGAGGCTCGGGGCGATGCCGACGTAGACGCCGTTCTCGAGCCAGAACGCGACCAGCCAGGCGTCGAGGATGAGGAGGCCCAAGCCGATCCACCACTTCGAGGCGCTGTAGTAGAACCACTCCCGCCACGTCGGCCCCGGGTCCTCGAGCGCCTGGCGCTTCTCCTCTTGGACCGCGGCGAACCGCTCGTCGTAGTACGCCGACTCCTCGGGGGTCGGCGTCGACTCCTCGGGGGGCGCGCCGAGAAGACGGCCGCCGGTGGACGGCGCGGCCACGGTCCCGGACCCCTACGACGCCGCCGGGGGCGCGGGCGGGACGGCGTCGAGTTCGACCGGCTCGGGCGGGACCTGGACGGCCGCCGAGGACGGGAGGGCCGCCGACTCGGCGGGATACAGGTGGCAGGCGACGAGGTGGCCCGGCCGGACCTCGATCAGCGGCGGCTCGACCTTCGAGCAGACCGGCATCACCGCCGGGCACCGGGTGTGGAACCGGCACCCGGGGGGCGGGGCGGCG
>JASIEC010000087.1 GCA_030046135.1 Thermoplasmata archaeon
CCCGCCGAACCGTTCCGGCCCTCCCTCCGGACCCTCTCCTTCGACATCGAGAACAGCATCCGCGAGCGCACGATCTTCACGATCTGCGCCGTCTCCGACGGCGGGGGCCGAGACCGACGGGAGTTCCGCCTCGCCGGACCGGACGAGGGGGCGATCCTCCGCGGGTTCGCCGAGGCCGTCGCCGAGGACGACCCCGACATCCTCACGGGCTACAACATCGGCGGCTACGACCTCCCGCTCCTCGCCGAGCGGGCGGAGCGCCTCGGCTTGCGCGGGCTCGCGCTCGGGCGGGAGCGCGCCGACGCTCGGGCGATGGGCGACCGAGTCTGGAAGGTCTCGGGCCGGATCGTCGCCGACGCCTGGTGGAGCGCCCGGCAGGAGCTCCACCCGAAGCAGGAGAGCCTCCAGTACGTCGCCCGGACGCTCCTCGGGGACTCGAAGCTCGATGTCGATCGCCGGGACATCGACCGCGAGTGGGCGAAGGACTCCCAGCGCGTCATCGAGTACTGTCTCCACGACGCCGATCTCGCGCTGAGGATCCTCGAGCGGCTGCGGGTGATGGACAAGGCGGCCGACCTGGCGACGGTCGCGCATCTCCCTCTCGAGGAAGGCCTCAACGGGCGCACCTCCCAGTTCATCGACGCGATGCTGATCCCTCGCGCGGACGCGCGCGGGGTCGGCGTCCCGATGAACCACTACGCCGGCCGCGAGAGCCCGATCGAGGGCGGCTACGTTCACCCGATCCGACCGGGGCTCTACCGGTGGGTCATCGTCCTCGACGTGAAGTCGATGTACCCGTCGATCATCATCGCGAAGAACCTCTGCTTCACGACCCTCGACCCGGCGGGGACGACGGTCGCCCCCGGCGGGGCGCGGTTCCTCGCCCCGGAGGTGAAGCGGGGCCTCATCCCCGAGATCCTCGGGGAGCTCATGGAGGAGCGCGCCCGGTTCCGGCGGGCCGGACGCGAGGCGACGACCCCCGAGCTCCAGGCGTACTACGACGGCCTCCAGGGGGCGGTGAAGGTCCTCATGAACTCGTTCTACGGCGTCCTCGCCTCGAGCTTCTACCGCTTCACCCGCAAGGAGATCGGGGCCGCGATCACGGCGTTCGCCCGCCAGGCGATCACCTCCGTCATCGACGAGATCGAGCAGGGCGGCTCGCACGTCGTCTACTCGGACACCGACTCGGTGTTCGTCCAGTCTCCCGAGGCGTCCCTCGAGGGGGCGAAGCGGTTCGGGGAGGAGCTCGCGAAGCGGTTCAGCCGGGAGGGCGTGACGTTCGAGTTCCAGTCGATCTACGAGGCGTTCTTCTCCCACGGGGTCAAGAAGCGCTACGTCGGGCGGACGGCCTGGCCGCGCGACGAGCTCGTGGTGCGGGGCTACGAGACACGCCGAACCGATGCGTTCGACTTCCAATCCGACGCGCTGCTCGAGGTGTTCGACCTCGTGCTGCGCGGGGACACCGAGACGGCGGTCCGCCGGTCCCGGGAGCTCGTCCAGGCGGTCCGCGGACGCACCGTCCCCGTCGAGCAGCTCGTGATCGCCCGCACGGTGCGGGAGGAGAGCCAGTACAACGAGTCGACCCGCGACGCCCTGCCGTTCCTCCGGGTCTACCGCCAGCTGAAGGCGGAGGGGTACGACGTGATCCCCGGGATGCGGGTCGCCTGGATCGTCACCGACTCGGGGACGAGCCCCCAGGCGGTCGAGCCGTGGATCGAGGGTCGCAAGTTCTCGAAGGAGCCGGACTGGGAGTACTACGCCGGTCGCGTCGCACAGACCCTCGCGAGGGTGACGGAGGTGTTCGACTGGGATGCGGCGGCGCTCCTCCGCGGGAGCCACCAGCGCCGCCTCGCCCCCGAGGAGGCGGCGCCCCCCGGTGGCCCGGAGCCGCCCGCCACCCTCGACACGCCGGTCGGCGACCTCGGCCGGGGTCCCCGCAAGCGGGCGGCGAACCGGACGCTGAGCCAGTACGAGTGATCGTCCCCGGCGTCCGCTCGCCCGCTAGGTCGGTCGGGCGGGCGGAGCAGGAGGTGAGGCCGCACGCTCCGACCGGAGCGCGACGAGACCCCCGGCGACGGCCACGGGGATTCCGAGGAGGGCGATCCAGGGGAGACGGACGTCGAGGAACACCGCCGACAGTAGGAGGGTGAAGACGGGGATGGCGGTCATCAGCATCGGCGGCAGCGAGAGGCCGGAGATCGCGATCGCGCGGAAGTACAGCGACGGGCCCAGGAAGAAGCAGGAGATCCCCGTCACGGCCAGGAGGAACAAGGGCCACGGTCCGATCGAGGCGACCCCGGCTAGGCCCCCCGGGGCGAACGAGGCGACCGCGAGCAGCCCGATCGCCGACACGGCGAACGAGAACCCCGCCACCGAGTCCGGCGGCGTCGAGGTGGACGCCCGCGCGGAGAGGACGAAGTAGAGCGCGATCGTGGCGGGCAGGGCCGCCACGACGATCCACCCGATCCGGGGGATCGCCTCCGGCCGCCCTCCGCCCGCGATCGCGAGCGACCCTCCCGCGACCGACAGCGCGAGGCCGAGGGCGAACAGAGGAGAGGCGACCTGCGCGCGTCGCTCCGAGAACCACACCGCCGCGACGATCGGGGTCGCCACGACATCCCCGAGCAGCGAGAGGAGCGAGGCGTCGACCGGCCCGAGCAGGAACGTCGCGGCGAGCGCGGAGACCTGCATGCCGACGAGCAGCCCGACCCGGAGATACGCCCCGCTCGAGAGCGCCTGCCGGAGGAGAGGGCGACCGATCCCGCGGCCGAACGCCCACGCGACGTACGCCGCGCCGCCGATCGCGGACGGATAGACGAGGATCGCCGAGGCGTGCGCCGCCGGGCTCGCCGACAGAACCAGCGGATAGTAGACCGCCCACGCGAAGGCCGCCGCGAGCGAGAGGCCGACCGGACCCGCGGACCCACCGAGCGGACCCGACGCGATCCGCCGGGTCGCCCCCCCCGACGGGGCGCGGTCGCTCACGCGTACCCTTCGTACCGAAGCCCGAGCTGAGGCAGGTCAACGCCTCGCCCATGCTGCACGGTGCCGATCTCACGGGCATCGCGGACCCCGGCGCCACGGAGCCGGTGGAGCGCGGCCGGGACGGCCGCTCCGCCGACGATCACCGCGAACCCGATCCCCATGTTGAACGTCTGGTACATCTCTCGCTCGGAGACGCCCCCGGTCGCTTGGATCCAGCACTCCAGCCCGGAGGCCGCGGGCCAGCGGTCGAGGACGAACCTCACGTTCGGGTTGAGGCGTGGGAGGTTCCGGACTCCTCCGCCCGAGAGGTGAGCGAAGCCGTGCGTCGAGGGGAGGGAGGCGAGCGCCTCCGAGATCGGCGAGTACGTCCGAGTCGGGCGAAGGAGCTCCTCGCCCACCGGTCGACGCGCTCCCTTCCTCGGTTTCCGTGGATCGATCCCGGCCTCCCGAAGGACCTGCCTCACGAGCGTGAAGCCGTTCGCGTGGAGGCCCGTGGAAGGCACGCCGAGGATCCTGTCCCCCGGGACGATCCGGTCGCCGAGCACGGGGGTGCGACCCCGAGGAAAGAACCCGAACGCGGTTGCTCCGAGGTCGATCCCCGCGACGACGTCGGGGACGACCGCGGTTTCGCCGCCGAGAAGAGAGCAGCCGGCGCGGGCCAGGCCCCGACGGATCCCGCGACCGATCGAGCGGAACGTTCGGTCGTCCGGTCGGCCGCAGAGGACGGTGTCCACGATCGCGGCCGGACGGGCCCCGACAGAGGCAAGATCGTTGACGTTGATCGCGACGAGATCTTCCCCCACTTCTTCCCATCGGTCCAACGTCGCCGCGAGGAGGACCTTCGTTCCGACGGTATCGGTCGTGAGGGCGAGCGTCTCGCGTCCGATCCGGAGCAGCCCCGCGAAGTGCCCGGGAGTCCGGATCGGGCGCCCGTGCGACGTCGGGGCCCGGTACGCGGCAGCGCTCACGAGCGACGCGACCGCGCGGGCGACGGCCGACCGGTCGACCCCGCTCGCCGCGTAGGTGGCCTCGACCCGGCGGCGCGATGGACGGGGCACATCGCGTCGAGGGCTCTCCCGAGAAAACCCCTTCCCCCGAGCCGGTCGCCGGCCTCTTACCCCGGGGTCGTCTCGGCGCCGACGATGGCACCCCCCGTCCGCCGACAGCCGGACCGCGACCGTTTCGGGGCGCGCGAAGCTCCGGCGCAGATCGTCGCGGGCCGGGCGCTCGTCGCGGGCCGGCTCCAGCCGGTCGAGATCGCCCTCGGGTCCGAGGGTGAGATCCTCTCGCTCCGACGGACTCAGCCCCCGGGACCCCGTCACGACGTCGGGGAGTCGGTCATCGTGCCGGCGGCGACGGATCTGCACGTTCACCTGCGCGAACCGGGCCGGCCGGACGCCGGCGAGTCGATGGCGACGGGGACGGTGAGCGCGGCGCTCGGGGGCGTGGGGCTCGTCGCGGAGATGCCGAACACCGAGCCCCCGGTGACGTCGGTGGAGCGCCTCGAAGAGAAGGAGGCGAGGGTCCGCGGACGGGCTGCGGTCGACGTGCTCCTCTACGCGCTCGCGGGACGAGGGTCGGCCCGGGCTCTCGCGCTCCGGGCCGGCGGGTTCAAGATCTACCTCAGCCCGTCGGCCCCGGTCGACGAGGTCCCGTCCGCGGAGGAGCTCCCGCGATGGCTCGAGGAGCTCGCCAGGACCGATCTCCCGGTCGCGGTCCACGCCGAGGAGCCCTCGCACTTCCGCGGGGTCGCGCCCCCGAAGGATCCGATCGACTGGGGGCGGGCCCGGCCCCCGTCCGCCGAGGCCGCCGCGATCGAACGGCTCGCCCGGCGACCGGACCGCCTCCGCCTGCACGTCGCCCACGTGACCACGCGAGCGGCGGTCTCGAGGCTCCGCGCCCTGGGAGCTTCGTTCGAGGTGACTCCGCACCATCTCCTTCTCTCCGACCGCTCGGGGCCCGATGCCCGGTTCAAGGTCAACCCTCCGCTTCGGCCTGAGGCCGAGCGGGCCGCTCTGTGGACGGCGTTCGCCGCGGGCGAGGTTCCCGCGCTCGCGAGCGACCACGCCCCGCACACGCTCTCCGCGAAGTCGGCCGAGTTCGCCCGCGCGCCGAGCGGGATGCCCGGCGTGGAGACGATGCTCCCGCTCCTGTTGGAGCGCGTGCGACGCGGCGACCTCTCGCTCGGGACGCTCCTCAGCGCCGCGTGCGATCGTCCGGCCCGGTGGCTCGGCCAGCCCGTGGGAAGGCTCGCCCCCGGCCACCGAGGCAACTTCCTCGTCATCGACTTCCGGCGGCGCGAGACGCTCTCCGCCGACCGGCTCTCGAGCGCCTGCGGGTGGACCGCCTTCGAGGGGTGGGACGCCATCCGTCCGGTCGAGCACTGGCGCGACGGCGTGAGGATCGTCGCGGACGGCGAGTACGTCGGTCGGCCCGAGGGACGGGTGGTCCGACCCGAGTTCGCCCCCGGGGCGGTCTCTCCGCCGATCAGACCGCTCTAGCCCCGACCGCTCCCCACCCGCCGGTCAGGGCCGGGCGCCGGGAGCGCTGCCGGAGGTGACCGGGGGCGCGGTGCCTCCGACCGCCCGAGACGGACGTCGGGGCGGCCAACCCGGCGTCACCGCCCCCATCGCGAGCAGCACGACGTAGATCACGCCGGCGACCACGAGCGCAACGATCGCGTAGTTGAACGGCTGGAGATCGGCGGAGATCGTGGCCCAGTGGTCCCCGAGGACGATCCCCGCCCAGACCCAGGCGACCACGAACGGGGCGGTCCCGAGGAGGGTGTAGAGGCCGAACCGTACCGGGCTCATGCTCGCCGCTCCCGCCGGATAGCTGATGTAACTGCGGACCCCGGGGATCAGCCGAGCGAGCGCGACGGTCACCTCTCCACGTCGGGCGAAGAACCGGTCCATCCTCGCGAGGTGTCGTTCCTCGAGGCGGAGCCGCCCGAAGCCGAGACCGAGGATCCGGTGGCGCCACCACCGGCCCACGGCGTACGCGGCGTACGAGCCCACGAGGGCCCCCGAGATGGCGACGGCGAGCGTTCCGTCGAGAGGGAACACCCGCTCGGCCACGAGGAACCCCGAGAACGGGAGGATCACCTCGCTCGGGATCGGAGGGATCCCGAAGCTCTCGACGACCATGAGAGCGAGAAGCCCCGGCAGGCCGAGCGTCGAGAGGATCGTCGTGATGACGTTGACGACCTCCTGCACGAGGGAGAGCGGCACGGCGGTCGGACGCAGCTAGGCCGCGGCGCCGGGCCCCGTCACGAAACGGAACGGCACCGTGAGGCGAGCGTTCGTCTCCGCCGGGATCCCCTCGAACTCGAGCGGGACGGAGCACCCCCCGCAGCTGACGGACCCCCGGCGGCGGCCGAGGGCGATGGAGAGGGGGATGCCGACCTCGATGCGCTGAGGACGCACGGGGGCCCGATCGACGGCCGCCTTCAGCTCGGCCAGGAGCCGGTCCGCGTCCGCTTCACCGTCGGCCGCGACCCGACCGGCCACGGCGGGCTCGGAAGCGTCCGACGACTCACGTCGAGTCATCGGAGGAGGGCTCGCCCTCGTCCCCGGAGTCCGTCGACGGCTTCTTGGCCGGGCGCTTCAGGATCTCCTCGCTGATCTTGTCGAGCTCGGACATCAGCGAGTCGATGTCGGGCTCCGCCTCGGGTCCGGGAGGGGCGGCCGCCGGCATCGTTCCCATCGCCGCGGCGGGGGGAGCTTCCTCGGCGCCCTCGGCGTACGCCGGGACCCCGGGCTCGGGCTCCGGGCCCGCCTCCGGGGCGGCGCTCGGCGACTCCTGCCACGCGGGGACCGCCGCACCGACCCCGACGGCGCCGGCCCCGGCGTCCGCGCCCGGGCCGGCGGGGCCCGTCGGGGCTTCCCACTCGGGCGGGGGCGCAGCGGCGGGGGGCCGGCGGCGCCGGCGGAGGAGGAGGAGCGCAAGAAGCAGGGCGAGCACGACGACCGCGATCGTCGTCGCCACCGCCCAGACCGGGAACGGGGTCGAGGCGGCGCACGTCCCGTACGTGCAGTTCGTGGACGCCCGGACCACCCCGGTCTCGGGCGTGAGCCCGGCCGCGACGACGATCGCCAGCATCGCCAGCCCGAGGGAGAGCGGAACGATGCGACGGCCTCCTCGATCGGTGCTCATGGCCCCGGGGTGACCCCACCCCAGCCTTGGATGCAGGTCGCCCTATGTAAGCATGGCGAGGTCCCCGGCCCGCGGTCCGGGCTCGAGCCGGCGCGCTCGCATACGGTTTTGAGCCGGGGCGCCTCTGCCGAGAGAGCCCGTGGCCGTTCCGTACCCTGAGATCTTCCTCGCGCTGCTCGCCGCCTACCTGTTATACTCCATGTGGGCCCGGCTCGACTCTCGCTATCCGATCGCGATGGCCCTCGGCCTCCTCTTCGTCGCCGCCCTCGCCGACGGGCTGGGGAAGGCGGCGACCGCGAACGGCTACGCCGAGTACGTCTTTTTCCTGCTCGCCGGGGCGATCGCGCTGCTCGTCGTCGACCACCTTCGGTCCGAAACGGAGGAGACCCGGGGCTCCGGCGCCTCAGGTCCGGGGGCGCTCCTCGGCCCGGGGCCGGACCCACCGGCGGACGAGCGGCAGACGGCGGCCTAGGATCCCCTCGACCGATTCGAGGAGCAGTCGGTCGCCGTCGTCGAAGCTGCGGGTGGCGAGCGTCACCCCCACGAACACCGCGGCGATCCCGAGCCCGACCGGGGGGAGAGCCCAGAGCGGCAACCGCGGGCCGAGCAGGTACACGAGCGCGCCGACCGGGAGGGCGGTCGCGGTGAGGGGAAGGAGGAACGTTCGCCGGAACGGATGGATCTCGTCGCTCGTCGCGATCTCGGCGAGGCAGATCACGTCGAACAGCAGGTTCGAGACCGACCAGGCGATCGCCGCGCCGAGGTACCCCTCGGACGGCACGAGGAGGATCGCGAGCCCGAGGTCGACGACCGCGGAGACGACGGCGTTCACCAGGAGCTGGCGGGTCCGTCCGAGCGCGACGAGCACCGTGGACGCCGGTCCGAGGACGGTCGTCGCCCCGGCCCCGAGCACGGTCACTTCGAGCGGGAGGACGACGGAGGAGTACGCGGAGCCGTAGACGAAGTCGAGGGACCGGCTCGGGAGGAGCACGAACAGGAGCGTGAGCGGCAGCGCGAAGACCATCAGCCACTTCGTGATCGTGGCGTAGATCAGCCGCACCGGCGAGCGACCCGAGACGCGGAGCGTTCCGGACGCCACCGGCAGGAGGATGTACGCCGCCGACCCAACCCCGATCAGCACGAGGCGCGCGAGCGTGAGCGAGGCGGTGTACGTTCCGACCTCCCCGGAATGGAACACGCCCAGGACGAGGGTGTCGCCCGAGTTGGCGAGGCTCGTCATCGCGCCGACCACGAACAGGGGGAGGGCGAGCCGCAGGAGGTGCCGTCGGGCCTCCGGAGCCTCGGGGCCCGGCGGAAGGTGATGCGCGAGGCGGGGGACGGTGTAGGCGACCAGCGCTCCGAGGGTGACCGCCCCGGCGAGCGCGTAGGAGGCGAGGGCGGCGACGTACGAGATCCGGCCGGGGATCGCCACGAAGGCGATCCCGAGGAAGACGAGGAACAGCGCCGGATTCGCGATCTGGAGGAAGATCGCGTTCGGGGTGACGTTCGAGTACCCCTGGAACACCGACGCGAGGAGGTTCGCCGCCGTGAGGGCGCTCACGGCGATCGCGAAGTACCGGAGACCCTCCCCGATCAACGGCGACCCGAGCGCCGAGCCGATCTCGGGCGCGAGGAGCCAGAGGGCCGCGCCCGCGACCGCCGCCGCGGCCCCTCCCACCCAGAGGGAGATGCGGACCATCGCCCGGCGCTCGTCGTCCGACGCGGCGTACGGCAGGCTGCGCGCGATCGCGAGAGGGAGGCCGAGCGCGCCGACGGCGACCAGGACCTGGGCGAGGGTCAGGTCGAAGGAGAAGGCGCTGTACTCGAGCTTCGAGACCGTGCGCGTGATCAGGACCCGGGCGGCGAACGTGAAGCCGACCGTCGCCAGCGTCGCGACGATCAGGAACAGGGTTCCCTTGGTGACGGAGGCGAGACCGCCCCGGGCGTCGCTCCCGGCCGCCGAGCCCCCTCCCGTCGCCTCCGTTCCGGTCGTCCCGCCGGCCGGCGCCGGCTCAGGTGTTCGCGAGGGCGTGCCGGGGCCGCGTTCCGGGGACGGACCGACCCCTCCCTCTTCCCGCACCGAGCCGGACGACGGAACGGGCCGCGGGGGGACTACTGGCCGCCCTCGGGCTCGTACGGGCTCTCGGGTTGGGCCCCTTCCTCCGACCAGGTCGGCGCCGCGGTCTCCTCCGGCGTCCCAGGCTTCTTGCGCCGCCGGCGGAGGAGGAGCAGAGCGAGGAGCAGCGCGACGATCACGACCGCGACGGAGGTCGTCACGGCCCAGACCGGGAACGCTGATGGGGCCGGACACTTGCCGTACGTGCAGCTCGACTGCGCGAGGACGACGCCCGTGTTCGGGGTGAGCCCGGCGGCGACGACCGTCGCCACCATCGCGAGCCCCAGAATGATCGGAATGACCCGGCGGCTCTCGCTCCGCCCCTCGGTCGGCACTGCTCGGAGTCCTCGCCTAGGGGAGGGGTGCGGCCCTGCTTTAAATCTGCCGAGGGACCGGGGGTCGCCCCTCGTCCCGTCCCGAGCCGCCGCTCGGGGCTTTAACCCCGGCCGGAGTCTCGGGCCGTGACCCCCCCGGGGCCGTCGGGGTTCGGGTGGGCCGTCACGCTCCTCGTCTGGGCGCTGTCGATCGCGGTGGTCGGAGAGGTCGTCCGAGGCGTCGGATCCCGCAAGGTCTCGTTCTGGCGAACCGCGGAACCGATCGAGCGCGGGCTCCTCGACCTCTATCTCGGCGGCGCGGTGATGTACCTTGTCGCCGCCCTGCCGCTCGGAGTGTTCGGACTCCCCGCCGTCGAGGCGATCTCGATCGGCGCGGCGGGCGTCCTTGTCGCCCGGCTCGGGCTCGCGCGACGACGGGGCACGCCATCGTCCGCCCCCGATCTCGTGGGGCGGCTGATCCGGCCCTGGACGCTGGTCGCGATCGCCTCCGCGCTCGGGCTCTTCGCGGTGGAGCTGGCCGCGGCCCTCCCGGTCGCGACCGGCAACACGTACGACTCGAGCCTCCTCACGACGTACGTTGCGCTCCTCCTCCAACACGGGACGATCCCGCTCTCGTTCCGCCCGTACGCGCAGGCGGCGATCCTCTACCCCCAGGCGACCACGGTCTGGCTCGCGGGAGCCCAGACGACGTTCGGGCTCCCGGCGGCCCGGACCTCGCTCCTGGTCACCCCCCTGTTCCTCGCCCTCGAACCGCTCGCCGGCTTCGTGTTCGGTCGCAAGCTGTTCGGCAGCGACCGGGGCGGGGCGTGCGCCGCCATCGTCCTCGCCTGGCTCGGCCCCGGCACCCGCGGGTGGGTGGGGGGGAGCAACGACTTCGTCCTCGCCGCGCCGCTCGTCCTCCTCCTCGCCTCCGAGGTCGTGGGATGGATCGGCCCCGCGGTCCCGTCGTGGGGCGACGCCGTCGGGTTCGGGGTGCTCGTCGGGTACTCCGCGGCGATCAACCCGGTCGGGGCGGAGTGGCTCCTGCCCGCGATCGGGCTGGCGGCCGCGCTCGGCCGCCCGGGGCTGTGGGAGGCGCCCCGGCGGTGGCTCTCGCGGTGGGGCGTGGCGCTCGGCGCCTCGTTCGTGGGGGTGAGCCCGTCCCTCTACACCCTCGTCCGCGGGCTCCGGAGCCCGGGGTTCGTCCCCGGCGCGCCCTCCTCGCTCGCGAGCTCCCCGACCGGGATCAGCGTGGCCCAGTTCTTCGGGAGCATCGACCCGTTCCTGTTCCGATCGGGCGACGTCGAGCTCTCCCCGATCCCCCTCGTCCGGCTCGAGCTGGCGGTCCTCCTCGTTCTCGGGGTCGTGGGGCTGCTCGTCGCGGTGCCCTCGTCCCTCGGCCCCGCGATGGACCGGTTCCGGCGATGGTCTCTCGGGGCGGGGATCGCGATCGTGGGATGGCTCGCGCTGCTCGTCGCCGCGGCGCCGGCGGGCTCGCCGCTCCGCGGGATCTCCTACATCACGAACGAGTCGGAGCTCTCCGCCTGCCTCTTCCTCGTCTTCTCGCTCGTCGCGACCCTCCCGCTCCTGGCGTGCCTCGATCGGCTCCGCGACGTGCTCGGCCGGCCGGGGGCCCCGAACGCGCCGCCCCGCCGTACGGGCGGGCGGGGGATCGGCCCGGCCGAGGTCCTCCTGCCGCTCGCGGTGGCCCTCGTGATCGTGGTGCCGGGCGTCGTCCTGACGCCGACCCAGCTCACCCCGGTCCTCTCGGAGCTCTACACGGACTTCGGCAACGTCTCCGCGGCCGACTTCGCCCTGCTCGAGTGGGCGGGCTCGCACCTCCCGGCGGGCAGTCGCGTCCTCGTCGCGCCGGGGAGCGCCGCGGAGTTCCTTCCGGGGTACGCGCGCGACCTCGTCGTGCTCTACCCGATGGAACCCGGAGGACTCGCGATCAACGCCTCGTACGCGATCGTCGTGGGGGAGCTCACGAACGGCACGCTCACGGGCCCCGGGAACGCCTCCCTCGCCGCCCTCGACGTCCAGTACATCGCCGTCACCGGGACGAACACGGTCCTCTGGCCCCCGTTCTCCCCGGCGCCGCTGCTCCTCTACCCGGCGACGTTCCCGGTCGCCTTCCACGAAGGGGATGCCTACGTCTTCGCCCGGAGCTAGGGACGGGCCCGACTAGACGAACTCGTCGAGGACCGGCCCCGGGTCGCGCAGCCCGGTCGGCTGCAGCGCGAGGGGTCCCGCGTGCAGGACCTCCTCGAGCTCCTCGTACGTCGGCCGCTCCGTCCGGTAGAACAGTCCGATCGGGATCTTCTCCCCCCACTCGAGCGACCTCTGCCAGGCCTGGACGATGTCCGAGGGGTCGTGGCCCGAGCTCTCGAGCTTGTAGACGCGCTGGCGGAAGAAGTCGAACGTGTTGATCTTGTTGTAGGTGACGCACGGGCTGAAGACGTCGTCGAACGCGAACCCCTTGTGCCGGATCCCGTTCGCGATCAGGTCGACCAGGTGCTTCACGTCGCCCGAGAAGCCGCGCGCGACGTACGTCGCGCCGCTCGCGAGGGCGAGCGCGACCGGGTCGATCGGGGTCTCGATGACCCCCGTCGGCGTCGACTTCGTGAGGTGGCCCATCGTCGAGGTGGGGCTCGCCTGGCCGGTGGTGAGGCCGTAGATCTGGTTGTCCATCGTGACGTAGGTGAGGTCGACGTTCCGGCGCATCGTGTGCACGAAGTGCCCCACGCCGATCCCGAACCCGTCCCCGTCCCCCCCGGTCCCGATCACCGTGAGTCCGTGGTTCCCCCAGCGGATCCCCTCGGCGACGGGGAGCACGCGGCCGTGGACCCCGTGGAACCCGTAGGAGGAGAGGAAGTGCGGGAGGTTCGACGAGCAGCCGATCCCCGAGACGAGGACGACGTCGTGCGAGGGGATCGCGAGGCGCTTCAGCGCCATCTCGATCGCGGCCACGACCCCGAAATCCCCGCAGCCGGGACACCAGGTCGGCTTCGTCTCCGACTTTCCCACGACGGGCAGGGCGGTCGGCGGGCTCGACGGGACCGCTCGGGCGCTACTGTCCGCCATGGGACGGCCCCTCCATCGCCCGGGCCACGATCTCGTGGGGAGAAAACGGCTCCCCGTCGTACTTCAGCAGGCGATCGGTGATCTCGAACCCCGTCTCGGCCCGCAGGAGGCGACCGAACTGGCCGGAGTAGTTCGCCTCGACGAGCACCGGGCGCTTCGCGCCCTCGAGCAGCGATCGGACCTTCGCGGGCTCGAGCGGGTAGACGGCGGGGAACCGGAGGAGGTTCGCCGGCCGCCCCCGCTCCGCGAGCTCCGCGATCGCGTCCCGGACGGCGCCGATCGTGGATCCCCAGGTGACGAACGTGATCGGCGCGTCGGCCGCGCCCTCGAGGACGGGAGGCGGAACCGACCGCGCGAGGCCGTCGAGCTTGTGCATCCGCTTGTCCATCATCCGTTGCCGTTCGGAGATCCACACCGGGATCCCCGCGCGCACGTCCGAGATGAGATGCCCTCGCTCGTCGTGCTCGTCCGAACCCGCGATGAACTGGAGCCCCGGCTGGCCCGGGAGCGCCCGCGGCGAGACGCCCGACTCGGTGATCTGGTAGCGGAGGTAGTCGCCGCCGTTCGGCGTGACGGTGAAGAGCGACGGCGGGGCGGAGGGCACCGAGACCTCCTCGCGATCGACCGTGGCGAAGTTCTCGGAGAGATGGAAGTCGCTCGCGAGCAGGATCGGCGTCTGCCACTCCTCCGCGAGGCGGAACGCGTCGACCGTGGCCGAGTACGCCTCGATCGGGTGCGACGGGGCGAGGATGGCGCGAGGGAACTCTCCCTGGCCCGCGCCGAGCATGAGGTTGAGGTCCCCCTGCTCCGTCTTCGTCGGGAGCCCGGTCGACGGACCGCTCCGCTGCGATTCCACGACCACGAGCGGGGTCTCGGTCATCCCCGCCATCCCGAGCGCCTCGACCATCAGCGAGAACCCGCCGCCGCTCGTCGCGGTCATCGATCGCACGCCCGCGAACGACGCGCCGATCGCCATGTGGATCGCGGCGAGCTCGTCCTCGGCCTGCTTCACCACGACCCCGAGGCTCCGCGCGTGGGCGGCGAGCCAGTGCATGATCGTCGACGCCGGGGTCATGGGGTACTGTGCGAGGAACTTGCAGCCCCCGGCGACCGCGCCGAGGGCGATCGCCTGGTTCCCCGTCATGAGGAGCTTCGGCGAGCCGCGCCGACCGAGGGCCCGCGCGCTCACGCTCGCGTGCTGCTCGGCGAACTTGTAGCCGTCCGTGCTCGCCCCGAGGTTCCAGTCGACGACCTCCCCCTTCTTCTTGCCGAACGAGTCGGCGAGCACCTGATGCAGAAGGTCGAGGGGAAGGCCCGCGACGTACGCGACGGCGCCGAGCCCCCCGGCGTTCTGCAGGATCGACTGGCTAGTGTACTTCCTCGCGATCTCGAGCGTCGGGACGGGGAGGAGCGTGACCTGGGGCGGCAGCTGGCTCGCGTCGACCGCGAACTTCTCCGGATCGTGGATGACCACGGCCCCGGGGCGGAGCTGGGCCGAATGGATCTCGACGGTCGCCTTGTCGAGGGCGTACAGCACGTCCGCCGCGTCGCCCTGCGAGTAGAGCCGCGACCCTGACGCCCGGGCCTGGAACCAGACGTGCCCTCCCCGGATGACGGACTGGTAGGCGTTGAGCGCGAAGACATGGAGGCCGCTCCGCGAGAAGCCGCGGGCCACCGCTTCGCCGATCGAGGCAATCCCGTCGCCGGCCTGCCCGCCGACGCGGACCGAGATCTCCTCCATCGAGGGGTTTCAGGAGGGGACGCTATTAATCGGTACGGGTCGTGCCGAACCTCCGCGGGCCGTCCGGGCCCCGGGGACGAGGATGGCCCGAGCGATCCGGATCCGCCTGTTCGCCTCCGCCCGGCAGGCGGTCGGCGAGACGACGATCGCCTGGCCCGCCCCGTCCTCCGGCGTCCCCGCACGGGAGGTCGTGCGGCAGCTCGCCGAGGCGTACCCCCGTCTCCGGGAGACGCTGCGGGCCTGCCGGTTCCTCCGCAACGACCGGTATCTCACCGACCTCGAGACGACGATCCGCCCGGGGGACGAGTTCTCGGTCCACCCGCCGTACGGGGGCGGATGAGCGACGACGTCCGGCTCTCCCGGTCGAGGCTCTCCGCGAGCGACGCGGTCCGCGCGCTCTCCCGGGGCGGACCGGGCGCGGTGGTCGTCTTCACGGGCGCGGTCCGCCCGGATCGAGCTCGCGGCGGGACCGTCGTCGCCCTCGACTACGAGGTCGATCTCGGCCCGGGGATCGCTCGCCTCCGGGCCCTCGCGGCGGAGACCCGACGCCGCTTCGGCGCCCGCCGGGTCGTGGCGTGGCACCGGTTCGGCCGGGTTCGCGCGGGGGAGGTCGCCGTGGTCGTGGGGGCCGCGAGCGACCACCGCGACGAGGCGTTCCGGGCGGCCCGTCACCTCATCGAGGAGGTCAAGCGGTCGGTCCCGATCTGGAAGGAGGCGCGAGCACGACGCGGGCGTCGACCGCGACGACCCCCTCGCCGGTCGGTCGGACGAGCAGCGGGTTCAGGTCGAGCTCGACCACCTCGGGGCGCTCGACCGCGAGCTGCGAGATCCTCTCGATCGCCTCGGTGAGCGCGCCGAGATCGCTCGGCGGCTCGCCCCGCACCCCGGCGAGGATCGGGTAGGCCCGGACCGACCGAACCATGAGCTCCGCCGACAGCTGCCGGAGGGGCGCGAGACGGAACGTGACGTCCCGGAGCGCCTCCACGTAGATCCCTCCCATCCCGAAGACGACGATCGGGCCGAAGCCGTCGTCCCGCTGGATCCCGACGAGGACCTCCTTGCCGCGCGGGACCTGCGCCGAGATCTCGAACCCCGCCCGCCGGGCCGTCGGCGCGGCGGCCCGGACCGCGCTGTCGAGCCGGGTCCAGGCCGACCGGACGGCGGCCGCGTCACCGAGGCCGAGGGCCACGCCGCCAACGTCGGTCTTGTGCGAGATGTCGGGGGAGGCGACCTTCATCACGACGGGGTAGCCGATCGCCTCGGCGGCGTCGACCGCCGCCTGCGGGGTCGCGGCGAGGGCGGATCGCGGGAAGCGGATCCCGTACGCCTCGAGGAGCGAGCGGGCGGCGTACTCGGGCAGGACCGTCACCCCGGCCGCGCGAGCCCGGGCGATCGCCGCGTCGGCCGCGGCCCGGTCGACCGGGAACCGACGGATCTCCGTCCGGGGCCGCGTCCTCCACGCGTGGTAGCGCGCGACGGCGGCGAGCCCCCCGATCGCCTCCTCGGGGAACGTGTACGTCGGGATCCCCTGCTCCTCGAGGCTCGCGGCCTCCCGGGAGAGATCGGTGAGGCCGAAGAGGCACGCCACGAGCGGCTTCGGGCTCGTCCGCTTCGCCGCGACGATCGCGTCGACGACGCTCGACCCCGTCATCGTCCCGGTGGGCGTCGCGATCACGAACGCTCCGTCGAACCCCGCCGCGGCGAGGAGCGTCGTCAGGGTCTCGCGGTACATCGCCGCGCCCGCGTCCGCCGTCATGTCGACCGGGTTCGCGAGCGAGGCGATCGACGGCAGCCGGCCGGCGAGGCCGGACTGGGTCGCGGCGTCGATCGGAGGGAGCTCGAGCCCGTGCCGGATCGCGGCGTCCGCCGCGACGATCCCCGGTCCCCCCGAGTTCGTGAGGACGACGAGCCGGGGCCCGGCGAGGGCGAGCTCTTTCGAGAAGATCTTCGCCGAGCGGAACAGCTCGCCGAGGGTCTCGACCCTCTGCACCCCGGCCTGCTCGAACAGGCAGTCGAACAGCTCGTCGCGCCCGGATTGCGCGAGCGATCCCGTGTGGCTCTTGGCGGCGCGCTCCCCCACGGCCGTCCGACCGCTCTTGATCACGAGCACGGGCGTCCTCTCCGTGACCTCCCTCGCGGCCTCGAGGAACCGGCGCCCGTGGGCGAGGCTCTCGACGTAGAGGAGGATCACCCTCGTCGCCGGATCGTTGCCCAGCGACGTGAGGAGGTCGTTCTCGTCGACCCCGGCCCGGTTCCCCACCGAGACGAACCGGGAGAACCCGATCCTCTCCGCGATCCCGTACTGGAGGATCCCCGCCCCGAGCGCGCCGCTCTGGGAGACGAACGCGATGTTCCCCGCCGGGGGGAGGCTCTCGCTGAACGTGGCGTTGAGGCCGACCGCGGGGTCCGTGTTGAACACCCCGAAGCAGTTCGGGCCCACGAGGGACATCGAGTGCGCCTCCGCCGCGCGGACGACCTCCTCCTCGAGCGTCCGGCCGGCCTCCCCGACCTCGCGGAACCCCGCCGAGATGACGATCACGCCGCGCGTGCCGCGAGCTCCGAGCTCGCGGACGACCCCGGCGACCCTCGCGGCGGGCACGATCACGATCCCGAGATCCGGTACCTCGGGAAGCGAGGCGATGTCGGGGTAGCACCGGACCCCCGACACGCTCTTCCAGGACGGGTTCACCGGATAGACGACGCCCTGGAAGCCGGCCTGGAGCAGGTTCCGGAAGAGGCTCGTCCCGACGTGGCCCGGGCGGTTCGAGGCGCCGATCACGGCGACCGAGCTCGGCCGGAACAGCTCGTCGAGCCCGACGGACCGGCCGATCGTCATCGAGGGAAACCCCCCGCGGACCGTGGTCTGTTTATATATCAACGCTCGGTGGAAACGGCGTGAGCGCCACGGGCGGCAACGCTCCCCCGGCCCCGGGGGCCCGTCCTCCCGGCCCGGCGGGGGCCCCGGCCCGGGGACCCCGAGGCCTCCTCCAGAGGATGGAGAAGCGGGGCCTCAAGCACGTCGTGGCGATCGGGAGCGGCAAGGGCGGCGTCGGGAAGTCCTCGGTCACGGCGCTCCTCGCCTCCGAGCTGGTCCGTCAGGGCCGCACGGTGGGGATCCTCGACGCCGACATCACCGGCCCGTCGATCCCGAAGCTGCTCGGTCTCACCGGCCCGCTCGTCGACCGGGGGGAAGGGATCGAGCCCGCGGTCTCCCGGGCCGGCGTCCGCATCGTCTCCTCCCAGTTCATGGTCGAGGACGAGCAGACCCCCGTCATCTGGCGGGGCCCGCTCGTGACCCGGCTCATCACGCAGTTCTTCGGGTCCGTCGCCTGGGGCACGCTCGACTACCTCCTCATCGACATGCCGCCCGGGACGAGCGACGTCCCGCTCACCGTCTTCCAGACGATCCCGATCGACGGCATGGTGTTCGTCCTCACCCCGCAGGACCTCGCCGCCCTGATCGTGAAGAAGGCGATGAACATGGCCCGGGACCTCCACGTTCCTCTCCTCGGGGTGGTGGAGAACATGGGGTACCTCGCCTGCCCGCACTGCGGCGAGCGGATCGAGCTGTTCGGCGAGAGCCGGGTCGCCCGCGTCGCGCAGGAGTACGGCATCCCGGTGCTGGGCCGGCTCCCGGTCGCGCCGGCCGTCTCGACGTTGTCGGACGAGGGAGGCCTCGACCGGCACACGGCCCCGGAGGTCACGAGCCTCGCGACGGCCTTCGAGAAGGCCGTCGAGGACCTCACGAAGTCGTCGGTGACGGTGCTGTAGTCCGGCGGAGCTCGCGGAACGGGATCGTCTCGACGTCGACGCCCCGCGTCCGCAGCGCGGTCGCGAGGCCGGGGACGTGGGCGTCCCCGACGACGACCGCGAGGCGGGGCACCCCGGCGACCCCGATCGACGCGATCCGCTCGGCCATGTGCTCGTTGCGGACGTCGAGGAGGAGATGGGCGAGCACGGGGCTCACCCGTCGGAGCTCGTCGGTGAACTCCTCGGGGCTCTCGGCGTACCGGTCCATCTCGCCCTCCACCACGCGGGACGGCAGGAACAACCCGACGACCGCGGTGAGGAGCAGGCCGATGCGCTCCTTGAACGGCAGCGCGCGGGCGAACGCCGCGATCGTCGCGGGGAGCGGGTCGTCCACCAGGAACACGGGGAGTCGCCGCTCCTGGGCGATGCGCGCGGCGACCCGCATCTCCTCGCCGGCGTCCCCTCCGCCGATCGCCGACCCGAGACGGCGCTGGACCAGCGCCCAGAGGCGGAAGACGAACGGGGCGCCGGCCGTGGACCGCGGCCCCCCGGGCGGTCCGAGGAGGACGGCGGCCCGCTGCGCGTCGAGCTCGAGGGCGACCCCGTCGAGGGCGCGGGCCCCCAGGGCGGCGCGCAGCGGCGCCTCGAGGTCGACCACGTGCGCCACGCCGAGCACGACGACGCGACGTCCGAGACCGGCCGCCATCGGCGCCTCGAGGCGCGACGCCCCTCAAGTAGCCTCGCGGTGGGCAAACCCCCATAAGGGGGACCCCGGTCGGGCCCGCGATGGCTTGGACCCTGCTCTCGGTCCCCACCTCGAAGCGCGCCGAGCTCGACGCCGCGCTGCACGACGACCTCGTCTCGCGCCAGAGCCACAAGATCCGGGCGGCCGCGTCGCTCGGGGGACCGGCCGACGCGACGTACGTGCTCGTCGAGGGATCGGCCGACGCCGTCCGGCGGGCGGAGGAGCTGCTCCGGGAGGTCGGCACCCCGATCGGCGCGGCGGAGCGGGAGCCCCTCTACCGGAAGCTGAAGGACGAGGACGAGGCGGCGTCGGCGGGGATGGGCCTCTTCTTCACCGAGGGGTAGCGCTCACTCCCCCGGCGGAGGCTGGCTCGGCTCGAGGTCCTCGCCCCCCGCGAAGATCCTCCGGGTCGCGCGATAGAACGTGTCGAGCCCCGTCCCCGCCTGGGCGGACGTCGGGAAGAGCCCCGTGAGCGGCCCCATCGTGTCGATCCCTCGGAGGACCTCGGTCGACAGTTGGACGTCGGGCGTCGGCGGGTCCCGGGTCACGGCCTCGTAGAGCGCCCCCGGCTCGTCCGACCAGGCGGCGATCTCGGCGAGCTGCTCGGGGGTGAGCGCGTCGGATTTCGTGAGCACGTTCACCATCGGGCGTCGGAGCCGGAACTCGACCGTCGCGCTCAGGAGGAGGAGGGAGACGAACCCGGGGGCGCTCCGCGCGAGCGCCGGGTCGAAGAGGAAGGCGATCGCGCACTCCTCCCCCCCGAGCGCGTCGACGATCGCCCTCGACGCCTCGCGGAACGCGAACAGCTCGATCTGGCCCGGGGTGTCGACGAGCACCAGGTCGGACGGGTGCTGCGCGATCGCCTGCTTCACCTCGAAGATCTTGAGCGCGATCATGTCCGCGGCCGCGACCTGGGCCCCGTTCGGGCCGAGCCCGTACTCGTCCTGGATGTCGGCGAGCCGGACCCACTCTCGGATGTCGACGTCGGGGTCGATCGCGTCCCCCTCGAACCCCGGGTCGAGGTTCACGACGGTCGCGTCGTGGCCCTCCGCGCGGAGCCAGCCGACGAACGCGCGGACGAACGTCGTCTTGCCGGCGCCCGCCGTGCCCGTGACGAAGACGGTGGGGGCCTCCTCCATTCACGCCTTCGCCTTCGAGGGCTCGCCCCGGAGCTTCCGGATCTCTCGCGCGAGGGACCGGAGGAACCCTGCCTTCGCGCTGCCGCCCCGCTTCGTCACCTTCACCCTCCCCGCGAACAGGTAGGCGCGCCGGGGGTACTGCTTGCCCGGCTCGGCATCGGCCCGGTAGCCCAGCTTCTGGGCCGCGCGGGCGATCTCCTCGACGGTGAGGTCGGAGAGACCGTCGGCCTCGGGGACCCGACGGCCCTCGGCGCGGGAGAGACCCCGGTCGAGGTACGCGGGGTAGACGTAGAAGTGATCGGGCATCCCGCCCGCCGCCCCGGGGTCACCCCGGCGCGGCAGCGACCCGGATCCCGTTGAGGACCCCGTCCTGGCCCGGCCGGGAACGGACCCGGACGAGACCGAGCTCGGTCTCGAGGATCGCACCCTTCGTGATGATGTTCCGCTGGACGTAGTTCGGGTTGGCGGGGTTCTCGCGCACCGTGACGATCCGGGCGGCCTGCATCTTCCCGGACGCCGGATCGAAGACGTTGATCGTCTGCGCGGTGAGGATCCTGAGCTTCATCGCGGCGCCGCGCACCCGGTACGTCTTCACGGTCCCGGGGCCGAGCGTCGCGGTCTGGAGCTCCCGGCCGATCTCGAACCGGCGCTTCTTGCGCGCGAGGCGCAACCGGCCCCCCGTGCGCTTCCGCCGGGATCGGCCCTGCCAGATTCCCATCGAGAGTCTCCCCGAGGAGCGGTCCGACCGAGGGTCGGTATTTGACGCTTTCAGCGGGCGGGCGGCGAGGCGCTCGCCGCCACCGTCAGCACCGTCTTGATCGATCCGGGGGCCCGATCGGCGACGATCGCAGGGGCCTCTTCGAGCGGGCGGCGCTCGGTGATGAGACCGGAGGCCGAGCCCGGCCAGCGCGCCTCGAACGTCGCGAGGTCGCGGAGGCCCGCCTCGAAGTCGTCGCGGCTCGCGTTCACGCTCCCCACGATCGCTCGGTTCCCGAGAACGACCTCCCGGAGGAGATCCCCCTCGGCGAGCGGCGCCGGCGGGAGCCCGCTGGGAGGGATCCCGGTCAGGACGAGGACCCCGTTGCGCCCCAGGCGGTCCACGAGGGCGAACGGCAGGGCGGTCGAGCCCGCCGCCTCCACGATCAGGTCGAACTCCCGGCCGTCGAGCGACGCGAGCCCGGCGGCGACGTCGACGTGCTCGGCGCCGACCCTCTGCACGAGCGCGGCCGCCGCCGTCGCGTCCCCGTGGCGGTCGACCGCGGTGACCGCATACCCCCGGGTCCGGAGCGCGAGCACCGCGAGCATGCCCACCGCGCCCGTGCCGGCGACGAGCGCCGAGGCGGGGCCCGTCGCGGGGTGCCCGGGCGTCGGCTCCTTGCGCCGCAGCACGGCTTCCCCCTGGGCGATCGCCTTCTCGACGACGCTGAGAGGTTCGAGGAGGACCGCGGTGCCCGCCTGGCCCGTGGGGACCGGCACGAGGTACTCGGGCCGCTCCACGTACTCGTCCGCCCAGTACCCGGGTGCCCCGAGGATGCCGCGCTCGGTGTAGAGGCCGGTCTCGCAGAAGTCGGAGCGGTCGACGGCGCAGAACCGGCAGCGGCCGCAGCCCCGACGCACCGTCGCGACGACGAGGTCGCCCGGCGCGAGCGTCCGCTCGCCCGCGGGGACCTTCGCCACCCGGCCCAGGTTCTCGTGGCCGAGGATGAGATACGGGGCGCCCGCCGGGGCCCGCCCGTACTTCCCTCCCGCGATGTCGCGATCGGTCCCGCAGACCCCGCACTCGACGACGGAGACCCGGACGCCCCCGGGAACGTCCGGCGGAGCGGGGACGTCCCGGACCGACGCCCCGGGGGACGGCGGCTCGACGACGACCGCTCTCACGCCCGGTCCTTCAGGAACGGAGCCAGTCCCGCCTCGACGGGCCCCAGCCTCGCGAGCACGGCATGCGACTCCTCCTCGGTGAGCGGGTCGATGGGAGACCGGTAGCC
>JASIEC010000088.1 GCA_030046135.1 Thermoplasmata archaeon
TCGCCGTCCCACGGATCTCGGACCTCCCCTCACGTACGATCCCCCATGAGCCCGCGGTCGATTCCCAGCCTTGGGACTCGCCGCGGGAAAACGGCCGGTGGGTCAAATCCCCCGAGCTCCGTCGCCGTCTCCGAGGTGCGTGAACATGGCGTTCATCGACGACCTGAGCCTCGTGGTCGACCTGCTGATCTTGCTCTGCGCCGCGGTGTTCTACACGGGTGTGCTCGTGTGGTTCGAGGTGCGTCGCCGGGACCCTCTCCGGGCGTACTCTCACCTCCGCGCGGGGGCGGCGATCCTCGGCATGCTGGGCGCGGCGATCGGCCTGTTCGCGGTCTGGGGTGAGCTCACCTGGCCGATCAACGGCTTCCCGGGGGCGACATCGTACGACCTGTTCTTCTTCGACGCCCTGTTCCTCCTCGCCCTCCTGCTCGTCGCCTTCGCGGTGGCGATCGCGAGGCGGCTGCCGACCCACTTCGTGGGGATGGTCTCGGTGCTCGTCGGGCTCGGGGTGCTGTTCTACGGGGTCCGAGCCTACCAGCTCGGGCTCACGGAGCAGCCCCTCGAGACCCTCCTCCTGTACCTCGCCTTCGGCGGGATGGCGATCCTGGTCTACCCCGCGACCCTCTTCGTCGACTGGTTCGTCGTCGGTCCGCAGGTCGCGGGCGCGGACCCGCTCCCCTCGGGCTCGACCCCGAACTATCCCTGGGTGTGGAGGGTCCTCCTCGGACTGTTCCTCATGGCCGTCGTGCTGGCGGGAGTCGCCGCCGTGCTCTACGGGATCACCATCGTCTGGGGCCACCTCGCCGGACCTCCGTAGCGCGCCGAACGGGTCGATCGCTGGACGGACGGTCGAGCACGCGGAGGGGTCGACGATGAAGGCGTTCGTGATGCAGCAGATCGGTCGAGTGGCGGTCGTGGACAAGCCGATCCCGGAGCCGGGACCGAACGACGCGATCGTTCGGACGACGGCCGCGCTGATCTGCACCTCGGACAGCCACACGGTCCGGGGGGCGATCGGGGACCGACACAACCTCACGCTCGGCCACGAGTCCGTCGGGGTCGTCCACCGGCTCGGCTCCGCGGTGGAGGGGTTCCGGGTGGGCCAGCGCGTGGCGGTCAACGCGATCACGCCCTGCTACGTCTGCGACAACTGTCTGCGAGGGTTCCCGTCGCAGTGCACCCAGTCCCTCGGGGGCTGGAAGTTCGCGAACATCAAGGACGGGGCGATGGCCGAGTACTTCCACGTGAACCAGGCGATGGCGAACCTCGCGCCCATCCCGGACGCGGTCCCGGACGAGAAGGCGGTGTACGCCTGCGACATGATGTCGACCGGCTTCATGGCCGCCGAGCACGCGGCCATCCCGCTCGGGGGGAGCGTGGCCGTCTTCGCCGCGGGCCCGGTCGGGCTGATGGCCGTCCAGGGCGCGAAGCTGCTCGGCGCCGGCACGGTCTTCGCCGTGGAGAACGTCCCCCGCCGGCAGGAGCTCGCCCGACGGTTCGGGGCCGACGAGATCGTCGACTTCGCGAAGGGGGACCCTGTGAAGCGCCTGCTCGAGCTCACCCAGGACGAAGGGGTCGACTCGGCGATCGAGGCGCTCGGGGCGGAGGAGACGTTCATGAACTGCGTGCGGGCGACCCGGCCGGGCGGCACGATCTCCAACGTCGGCTACCACGGGGAGGGGGAGTTTGTCCGGATCCCCCGGCTCGACTGGGGGGTCGGGATGAACGACAAGACGATCCGGACCGGGCTCTGTCCGGGGGGGCGGGAGCGCATGGTCCGCCTCCTCCGGTTCCTGGAGACGGGGCGGGTCGACCCCACCCCGATGACGACGCATCGCTTCCCGTTCGCCGAGATCGAGAGGGCGTTCGGGACGATGGACCGGAAAGAGGACGGGATCATCAAGCCGCTGATCCGGTTCTGAGCCCGCCCCCTCGCGGCGAGGGGTTTTGGGCGGTCGCGCGTCGCCGAGCCGACGGTGACGACGTGACCGCCTTGAGCCCCCCGCCGCGGCGCCGATGCGCCTGGGGCGACGGTGAGGAGCTCCTCCGACGCTACCACGACGAGGAGTGGGGCGTCCCGGAGCACGACAGCCGGCGGCTCTGGGAGCACCTCGCGCTGGACGGCTTCCAGGCAGGCCTCTCCTGGGTCCTCATCCTCCGCAAGCGGGAGGCTCTGCGTCGGGCGTTCCGGAACTTCGACCCCGAGCGGGTCTCCCGGTTCCGCGACCACGACGTGCGGCGGCTGCTCGGGGATCCGACGATCGTCCGGTCGCCGGCGAAGATCCGGGCCACGATCGAGGGAGCCCGGGCGTTCCTCGCGATGCAGTCGAGCGGCGAGGAGTTCTCCACGTTCGTCTGGAACTTCGTGGGAGGGGTCCCGATCCAGACCACCGGACCGGTGCCGGCCCAGACCGAGCTCTCGCGGACGATCTCCCGGGCCCTCAAGGACCGCGGCTTCAAGTTCGTGGGACCCGTGATCGTCTACGCCTGGATGCAGGCGGTCGGGCTCGTCAACGACCACGCGCCGGAGTGCTTCCGGCGACCGATCGTCTCCCGGCTCGGAGGCGCCACGATCGCCGACCGTCCGCGACGTCCCCCCGCGGTCCCGGCGTCGGCCGGCCCTTCCGTCAGAGCGCGACGGTCTCCCCCGGTACGCGGCGGAAGAACTGTACGTCCCCAACGTGCGGCGACTTCGTGAGGAACCGCACGAGCCGCTCGATCCCGAACCCCGCGCCGGCCGACGGGACCAGGTCGTGGGCCAGCTCGAGGTACGCTCGGAACGCCTGGGGAGGCACGCCGTCCCTCCGGATCCGGGTCCGGATCCTCTCAGCGTCCCACTCGCGCTCCGCGCCCGAGAGGGCCTCGCCGTAGCCGCCGGGGTAGATCAGGTCGTAGTTGAGGAAATGACCGGGGTCCGCGGGATCCTCCCGGTCGTAGAACTCACGGCGGTGGCAGACCGCCCAGAACGGCTGATCGGCAGCCGTCGACGCCGGCCCCTCCCAGTCGGGACCGAACCGGGTCTCGAGGTCGTGCGTGGTGACGACACGCCACGGCGGCCGGAAGGAGGGCGGCTCGACCCCGAGACGCCCGAACGCGGGATGCCCCGCGAGGGCCGTTCCCAGGCGGGCATAGTACCTCTCCATCAGGCTGCGCACGTCGGCCGCCGTCGCCCCCGGCAGCTCGAAGTCCGCCTGCGTGAATTCGAAGAGGTGCCGACCGGTCCGTCCCCGCTCGGCCCGCTCGAGCCGGACGTTGGGGGAGAGGATCCAGATCGGTCCGACCTCGCGAACGGCGATCTGCTTGTGCAGGATCATCGAGTTCATGAGGTAGAACCGCTGGCCGAGGTAATCGAGCTCCGTCGTCCGGAGGATCGACGATCCCGGGTCCGGGCCGAGGGGGTCCGTGCTCCGTCCCAGCATCACCGGGAGGAGCTGCACGAACCGCTCGTCGTGGAAGAACCGGGTCGTCTCGAGCAGCACGTCGCTGACGAGCTCGAGGCGCGATCGTCGGGCTGTCCCGCTCGCTGTCGTCTCCGAGGCGTCCGCTCCGCTCATCGTGGTTTCCGTTCCTAAGGTCGCGTCGGGGCGGCACGAACGTGCCGCCCCCGGGCGAGGACCTTCTACGCCCGATTGCCCTGACCCCGGCCCAGCGGCACGAGGTCAGAACCGGGACGGGGGGACGACGTCGCGGCGATGGGGCCCACCAGGGCCGGCGACCTGAGGGCGCGCGACCGGGTCAGCCCCATCGCTCCCCTCTAGGGCGCCACC
>JASIEC010000089.1 GCA_030046135.1 Thermoplasmata archaeon
CGCACGACGGGCGCGACGAGGTCGACCTTCTCCCCGCGCGCGGACCGGACCACCGCCTCCGCGATCCGGTCGATCGACTGGGGGGCGATCGCCTCCCCGTCGTTCGGGCAGTGCGGGACACCGATGCGCGCGAAGAGGAGCCGGAGGTAGTCGTAGATCTCGGTCACCGTCCCGACCGTCGAGCGGGGGTTGCGGCTGCCGGCCCGCTGCTCGATCGCGATCGCCGGCGACAGCCCCTCGATCGAGTCGACGTCGGGCTTGTCCATCTGCCCGAGGAACTGGCGGGCGTACGAGGAAAGGCTCTCGATGTACCGTCGCTGCCCCTCCGCGTAGAGCGTGTCGAAGGCGAGCGACGACTTCCCGGAGCCGCTCACGCCCGTGACGACGATGAACCGGCCCCGGGGGAGGTCGAGCGAGAGGTTCTTCAGATTGTGCTGGCGCGCGCCCCGGATGCGGATCATCTCGGGGCCGCCGGGCTCGCGCGTCATGGCGGGAGGAGTCGCTCGACGGTCTCCGCGAGCCGCGCCAGGACGTGGGCCTGGATCTTCTCGCCGAGCTCCCGCGACGCGGGGCGGGTGTCGCCGATGACGCTCTCGGGCCAGTCGGAGGGGCTCGGGCTGCCCGGGACGAACCGGCTGTGCTTGTACTCGACGACCGGGCGCTCCGATCCCACGAGGTCGGGGACGATCGCGAGCACGCGGGACGTCTCGAGCAGCCCCGCGTGGCCGTCGCTCGGCGGGGAGTCCTTGCCCCGCAGCTCGTAGACGAAGTCGTAGTCCGACAGAACGACGACGCGTAGGCCGGGATGGTCCCGGACCGCCCGCTCCCCCGCCTCGCGCAGCGCGGCCATGTGGCCGGGCTCCGCGTGGCCCGAGAGGACGAGGAGCCGGCGGACGCCGCTCCGCGCGAGCTCGCCGAGCACGCCCGCGACGTGGGTCTCGAGCTCGGCCATCGTGAGGGAGACGGTCCCGGGGAACCGTCGCGACCCCGGGGCCGAGCCGTACGGGAGCGTCGGGGCGACGAGGGCCCCGATCCTCTCCGCGAGGGCGGAGGCGGTCGCCTCCGCCTGGAACTGGTCGGCGCCGAGGGGGAGGTGAGGGCCGTGCGCCTCGAGGGCCCCGACGGGCAGGATCACGAGGGGATTCGAGGCGAGCCGACGCTCGAACGAACGGGAATCGAGGTCGATCAGCCGGTGCGAAGGGGTCACGGCCGAACGACGAGGGCGGCCTATTTAACGCGGGACGGGAGAGAAGGAAACGCCTCCTCGCGGGAGGGACGGAGGGGGAGCTTTTCGGCCCGAAATCCCTGCTCTCCGGTTTCGCCCGGCGCGCCTCACGGCGGGGTCGGGACGGCTCCGGGGGTCGGGGGCGTCTCCGCCGGCGAAGGGGCCTCCTTCGACCGTCGCCGCCGAGCGGGCGCGCCCGTGGCCGAGGCACGCGGGGCCTTCGCCGTGCCCGCGGGGGCCTTCCGCGCGGAGGCCGCGCGGCGCTTCGGGCCGGCCTCCTTCTTCGCGCGCGTCGGGCACTCCGGGTTGATGCAGAGGGTCCAAGGACGTCGCCCGGCCTCGATCGCGGTCACGACCGGCGCCCCGCACGTCGGGCACGGCGGGTGGTTCTTGTCGAGCCTCCCGCGCTGGGGGAGCGGGTAGGTGACGCGACAGCCGGGGTAGCCCGAGCATCCGACGAACCGCTTGCCAGCGAACGAGTAGCGGATCGTGAGCGGCTGGCCGCAGGTCGGGCACGCCCCGATCCGGAACGCCCGGTGGTTCTCGGCGCACTCGGGGTTGATGCAGAAGAGCTCGGGGCGCTGGCCCCGGAAGGTGATCTTCACGCGGGGGACCTGGCAGGTCCCGCACAGGAACTCGGGCGCGGGCTCGACGAACCCCGCGTACGGCAGCGAGTACGACGCGCTGCAGGTCGCGGGGTTGTTCGCGCACTGGACCCAGCGCGCCCCCCGCGGGCTGCGGGCGAGGCGCAGGGCGCCCCCGCACTTCGCACACGGCCCGACGAAATGCTGGCGGTCGAGGGCCCCGGTGAGGGTCTCCTTCACGCCCGCGATGTTCGCCGCGAGGAGATCGTACGCCTCGCGCAGCATCTCGCGGGAGTCGGCGAGGACCTCCTCCTTCGCCTTCTTCGAATCGGCGACGAGCGCCATCTCCTCCTCGAGACGGTGGGTCATCTCGGGCCGGGTGATCAGCGGGGCGTGGGCGCGCAGCGCCTCGGTGACCGCGATCCCGGTCGACGTCGGCTCGAGCTGGCGGGCCGAGACGTAGTGGCGGTCGAAGAGCTTCTGCACGACGTCGTGCCGCGTGCTCTTCGTCCCGAGGCCGAGCCGCTCCATCTCCTGGATCAGCGAGCCCTGGGTGAACCGGCGGGGCGGCTTCGTCTGGTCCTCCCGCAGCTCGACCGAGGTGATCTCGACGGTCTGTCCCGCGACGAGCGCCGGCATCGGGGAGAGCTCGGGCTGGGAGTACGGATAGACGCGGTACCACCCGGGGTCCAGGAGCTCGTGCCCGATCCCCTCGAACGGCTCGCCGCGGAGCTCCACCTCCGCGGTGCGCCGTCGGCCGACGGCGTCAGGGGCCACCGTCGCGAGGAACCGGCGGACGATCAGCTCGTAGACGCGCGCCGCGTCGGGCCGGAGCTTCTTCGGGTCGATCGCCGCGGTGGGATAGATCGGCGGGTGGTCGGTCGTCTCGCTGCGGCCCCGGCTCGGCCGGAACGACGGCTGCTCGAGCACGAACGACGCCGCCTCGGCGAACGGCCCCTCGCGGAACTTCTCGACGAGCGTCCTCAGGCCGAGGCCCCTCGGGTAGACGGTGTTGTCCGTCCGCGGGTAGCTGATGATCCCCTTCGTGTAGAGGTCTTCCGCGATCCGCATCGCCATCGAGGCGCCGAGGCCCTGACGCGTCGCCTCCGCGACGAAGAGGGTCGTGGAGAACGGGATCGGCGGTCGTCGGCGGGTCTCCTCCTCCCGGAACGCGCGGACGAGGCCCTCCTTCGCTCCCTCGACCTTGCGGAACACGGCGTCCGCCTCCGCCCGGACGTCCCAGATCCCGTGCTTGTGCCGGAGGGTGAACGCCTCCCCCCCGTGCGTCCCGGCCGCGACGAGCTCCCAGTACGGGGTCGGCTGGAACTCCTTGATCACCTGGTCGCGCTCGACGAGGAGGGCGAGGGTCGGCGTCTGGACCCGGCCCACGGAGAGGAACGAGCGGCCGCGCTGCTCGGCGGTGAGCGAGAGGTACCGCGTGAGGAGGGCGCCCCAGACGAGGTCGATCTCCTGGCGGGCCTCCGCGGCCTCGGCGAGCGCCCGGTCGACCTCGGCGAGATGCGAGAAGCTCTGCTCGATCTCGTCACGGGTAAGGGCGCTGTAGCGCGAGCGCTTCACCTCGATGCCGGGATGGACCGCCTGCAGCAGCTCGAGCGCCTCGACCCCGATCAGCTCGCCTTCCCGGTCGAAGTCGGTGGCCAGGACGACCCGCTCGAACCGCTTCGCGAGGCTCTGGAGCGCGTCGACGATCTCGGGCTCGGTGACCCGCTTGCCGGGCCGGGTCTCGAGCAGCTTCGGCAGCGCGGAGAGGCTCCACTCGGAGAGCTCCTTCGGGTAGTCGAGCTCGACGATGTGGCCCCGGAGCCCGACGACCGCGTGATGGCCCTCCGGGCGATCGAACTCGAAGACCGGGATCCGTCCGATCCTCGAGCGGGTCATCCGCCCGTCGGACAGGACGACCGCGATCCGGAGCGCGGTGCTGAACTTCTCGGTGACAACGAGGGTCGTGGGCACGGGACCCGTACGAGGCGACGGGCCCTAGATAAAGGAACGGGCGGGCGGCCCCGCGATCCCGGCCTCGAACGCGGGCGCCCGCGTTCGGGGGAGCGGTCCGCGAGGCCCGGGCCCCGGGGCCCTTCCGCGACGCGCTCCGCGGCACGCTTTATAGAGGGAGGGCGGGTCGGGGCGTCCGGCGCCGCGGTAACTCAGTTTGGGAGAGTGCAAGACTGAAGATCTTGAAGCCGCCGGTTCAAGCCCGGCCCGCGGCACCTCCTTCCCGCTCCGGCCGGATCTGAGCCGGGCTCGTTCTCCGGCTAGGTAATCCGCTCCGAGGTGGGGGCCCTCTCGAAGAGGGCCCGAGGTGGAGTCTCCGTACCGCCGGCTCGTCCGCAACCGCGACTACCTCCGGGTCTTCACGGCCGGCCTCGGATCGACCGCGGGCCAGGCGATCTCGGGGGTCTGCCTGGTCTGGATCGTCTACGTCGACACTCGATCGGCGCTCGACGTCGCGTTCCTCGGCACGGCGTTCCTCCTCGCCGCGATGCTGTTCAGCACGCTCGGCGGGACCCTCGTGGACCGCTACGACCGCCGACGCCTCATGATCGTCTCGGACCTCGCCCGCGGCGCGGCCCTCCTCGCCGTCGTGCTCGCTCTCGCCTCCCGCGGGTTCGACCTCCCGGTGATCGTGGCGGCGTACGCCGTCGTCGGTGCGTTCACGGTGGTGTTCAACCCGGCCGAGCAAGCGATCGTGCCGGCGCTCGTCGGGGCGCACGACGTCGCCGACGCGAACGGGCTCGTGCGCTCGAGCCGCTCGACGCTCCAGTTCGTCGGCGCCTCCGTCGGCGGCGTGCTGATCGTCACGATCGGCTCGGTCTGGGGGGTCGCGATCAACGCGGCGACGTTCGCCCTCTCCGCGGCGCTGCTCACCGGGATGCGCGTGCCGCCGATGCCGGTGCCCGAGCGGGCCCCGGCGGTGCGACCGGGGTACGTCGCGGACCTTCGGGAGGGCTTCGCCTGGCTGTGGCGGGCCCGGGCGTTCTTCCAGCTGACGATGTCCGCGATGTTCTTCAACTTCTCCGCGAACGTCATCGAGACGTTCCTCGTCGTCTACTCGACCGTCCTCCTCCACGGCTCGGCGCTCGTCTTCGCCGCCCTGCTCGCGGCGACCGTCGCCGGCAACGCGATCGGGGCGCTCCTGGTCGGGCGGACGGGGGCGGTGCGCTACGCCGGCAAAGCCTGGGTCGTTCCGTACGGGGTCGTCTCGGGGGTGTTCGCGCTCGTGCTGTCGCTGGTCCCGGTCGTGGGGGTCGCGATCGCCGTCGTCTTCGCGCTCGGGATCCTCGGCGGCTTCGCGGGGACGGCGTGGCTCACCGCCGCGCAGCTGCTCGTGCCGACCGAGATGCAGGGGCGCTACTTCGGCATCGACCAGCTGGGCAGCGTGGCGATCCTCCCGGCGGCCCAGATCGGGGGCGCGCTCCTGATCACGGCGTACGGGATCCAGTCGACGTACCTCGCGGCCGCGATCTTCTGGGTCGTCGCGGGGCTCGCGTTCCTCGCGCCGAGAGCGCTGTGGACGATGGGCGTCGATCCCGGTCGGCCCTCGGTCCTCCCGAGCGGCGGCGACCCGGGAGCCCGGGACCCGCCCGGAACTCCTCCGGGCGGCTGAGCTCCGGCCCGCGCCTACGCGCGGGCGGGGACGAACCAGAGGTCGGTGATCGAGTACTTCGGCGCGTCGGAGAAGCGCGCCTCGACCGGCATGCCGACGTAGAGGTCCTTCTCGACGCAGTCCTTGAGCCGGGCGAGGAGCACGCTCCCCGCGCCCTCGAACTCCACGAGGGCGAGGTTGTACGGCGTCTCCTTGAGGAACGCCTCGCTGCCGAAGCGGCAGGTCGTCCAGGAGTGGAGCTTCCCCTTGAGCGGGAGCGGGTGCCACTCGGTCGGGGTCCCGCAGGCCATGCAGTGGGAGCGCGGCGTGGCGTAGACGAACCGGCAGGCGGGGTTCGTGCACCGGGAGCCGAGCAGCTTCTTCTCGGCGAGCCCGAGGAAGAACGGTGAATCCTCCGCGTAGCTGTGGATGTACTCGATGGAGTACGGCGAACGCACGACGAGCGCCTCGAACCCGTCCTTGTCGCGGAAGATCGCCGAGCCCGAGCGCGCGAGCTCCTCCTGGACCTCCTTGAACTTGGCGAACGTCCTCGGCCGCCCCATCGTCAGTACCCCCTCTCGAGGATCGAGACGGTCACGGACGAGCCGGTCCCCGCGTGGCTGTGGATCGCCCCGCGCTTCGCGTTCGGCAGCTGGAGCGTCGGGTCCCCGAAGTGCTTGCCGATCCGGCCCTGGAGCTGCCAGAGGGCGAAGACCCCCTGCATCAATCCGGTCGCGCCGACCGGGTGGCCGCAGGCGATGAGGCCCCCCGACGGGTTGACGGGGATCTTCCCGGCCTCGGGGACCGGGAGGCCGTAGTCGAGGTGCGGCAGGAACGGGGCGCCCGAGGTCGTGAAGTCGTACCCCTCGCCGTAGCGGCAGAGGCCCAGGTCCTCGTACGTCTGGATCTCGCTGGACGCGTACGCGTCGTGGAGCTCGATGAAGTCGAGCTGGCGGATCGGGTCGGTGATGCCGGCCATCCGGTACGCCTCGAGACCGGCCGCGCGGCCGGCCCGGAACGAGTGGACGCCGGGGTAGGAGAGGTTCGTGTAGTCGGAGGCCTTCTCGTGCGGGAAGAGCGGGACCTTCCCGAACGGGCGGTCGGCGAGCCGCATCGTGTCGGTCCCGCAGCCGACGCCGAGGACGCGGACCGGCTTGTCGGTGAACTCGCGCGCCCGCGACTCGTCGCACAGCACCGCGACCGCCGCTCCGTCCGACATGGTGCAGATCTGGTCGCGCGTGAGCGGGTAGGAGATCATCTCCGAGCGGAGGACGTCGTCGACGGTCACCCGCTTCGGGTACTGGGCGTACGGGTTGTGGAGCGCGTTGATGTGGTTCTTCACCGAGACCCAGCTCATCACGCGCTGCGCCTCGGCGATCGCGAGACGCTGCGCCTCGCGCTCGTCCTTGACGTGCGCGAACTTCCCCCGGCGCACGTACTCGTAGATGTGGCGGATGACCATCAGGGCGTAGTAGCCCGTGTAGAAGCCGCCGAGCGGGAAGTCGAAGTTCGTGTCGGAGGCGAGCGCGATGAACTCGTTCCCCTTCCACGTCGCGACCCGGCTCATCGTCTCGTAGCCGGCGGCGAGGCAGACGTCCATCCGCCCGCTCGCCACCGCCTCGTACGCGGCCTGGAAGCACTCCCCTCCGGTCGCGCCGCCCCACTCGATCCGGACCGAGCCCTTCGGGTTCATCCCGAGGTAGTCCTGGACCATGCTCGCGGCCTTGAGCTGGCGGGAGAAGTGGTCCGAGAAGTACGAGATCCGGGTCCCGTCGATCCGGTCGGAGGTGAGGTTCGTCACGTCCTTGAGCGCGTAGTCGTAGGCGCGCTTCACCATCAGCCGGAAATCCATCGCGGGGTGCGCCTTCGCGAACTTCGTGACCCCGCCCGTGACGAAGTAGACCTTGCGGCCCTTCGACGGCGGCGTCCGGGGCGGCGGCGATCGGGCAGCGCGGCGGGGGGTCGGGCGACGGGTTCGAGCCGGCATGTGCGGAGGTGCCGCGGCCCAATCTCGTCCGGGTCTTAACGTGCGCACGCTCCCGCGCGCGGGGGCCGGGAGGAAGAGGTTTTCCGCTCCGTCCCCTCGGCGCGACGATGCCCCGCGCCCCCGCCAAACGAGACCTCCTCTCCGTCCAGGACATCGCGGACGACCTTCCCGCCCTCCTCGCGCGGGCCGGGCGCTTGAAGGCGGACCGGCGCGCCGGCCGCCGCTCGAAGGTCCTCGAGGGGCAGAGCGTCGCGCTGATCTTCGAGAAGCC
>JASIEC010000090.1 GCA_030046135.1 Thermoplasmata archaeon
CCGGTCCCCCCGGAGCAGCTCGCCCGCCGAGCCCGGAAACTCGATCCGCGGTTCACGGAGCGCCTCGCCGCCTACCGGGACCTTCGGGAGCGCCGGCTCGTCGTGAAGACGGGGTTCAAGTACGGCGCCCACTTCCGCGCCTACCCGCGGAACCCCGAGAACGCGCACGCGCGCTACCTAGTGCATGCCTTGCCCGCGGCGCACCGCTCCTCCTGGCCCGAGGTGGCGGGGAGCGTCCGGGTCGCCCAGGGGGTCCGCAAGGAGCTCCTCGTCGCGAGCGTCGCGGGCGACGCGTCGCCGGTCCGCTTCCTGTCGCTCGAGAGGATCCGGCCGTAGGCGGCGCCGGAGGGCGACGCTCAGGGCGGCGTCGGGCAGGCGGCCGTCGAGCTGAACGAGAGATCGAAGGCGCCCGTTGCGATGTCGAGCGCGACGTAGAACGAGGTCTCGTTCGTCGGGCCCGAGACGAACGGAGCGCACGGGAGGTACTCCACGGCCCACGCGGTCCCGATCTTCGTTCCCCCGTCGCTGGTGTTCCCGAACGCGACCATCGTCATCGCCGACAGGTGGGCGTCGGCGGCGACGTCGGCGGAACCCGCGTTCTTCCATGCCACCTGAGCGGCCGTGGGGCTGTCCGCCACCGTGGCCGGAAGGGGCTGGATGGCGCCGACCGACTTCGAGCAGCCGCTGCCGACGAGCTCCGTCGCGTCCGCCGCGGTCCCGTTCACGACCACCGAGACCGCGTACGAGCCCGACGACGGCTCGGAGTAGACGAGGACCCAGAACGGCGCGAGCCCCGACGACCAGGCGCCCCGATACTCCGGAACGTAGACCGGGGACGAGGCGTTGACCCCCGACGGAAGCTCCTCGGTGCAGTTCGCGCCGAGCTCGGTCGAGAGATTCGCGAGGGCGACGGTCGCCGGGGCGTCGTCGTCGAATCCCGTCGCGGCGAGCAGCGACCAGGTCCCCGGGTAGTGCTCCACGAGCTCCGCCGTCGCCTCGCTGCGCGCCTGCGAGAACGGAACCCCGCGCGGGCCGGCGGAGCCCCCGAGCGAGATGACCCCCGTCGCGACGAGGCCCGCGATCACCACGACGACGGCGGCCGCCGACACCCCGGCGACCCGGATCCAGCGGCGGGCGGTGGGTCGCCCCGTCGGCCCCGAGCCGGGGGAACCTCCGGCCGGCCCGCTCTCGCCCGTTCGCTCCCCTCCCTGCGGAAGAATTGTCGGCCCCGGTACTTCATCCCTTGTCCGGCTGGGAGGGCGGGACGAGGGTGTGCAGCCAGCGCTCCACCTCCGAGTCTGAGGCGCCTCCGTCGAGCCGCTCCTGAAGGGCGGAGCCGACCACGATCCCGTCGGCGCCGCTCGCCAACGCCTGCCGCGCGCTCGAGCGGTCCCGGATCCCAAACCCCACCAGGACCGGCAACCGCGGGGCCGCCCGATGGGCCTCGGAGACCAGCGGGCGCAGCGTGCGCGACGCGGTCGGGGGGGCCCGCCCCGTGATGCCGAACCGTGAGACGAGGTAAAGGAACCCCGAGGAGGCGCTCGCGATCGCGCGCATTCGCGCGGGCGAGGCGGTGGGCGCGGCGAGCAGCACGAGCGAGAGCCTCGCGCGGCGAGCCGCCGATCGCCACGGGGCCGACTCCTCGAACGAAAGGTCCGGGACGATCAGACCCGTCGCACCGGCGGCCCGCAGCTCCTCGAGCGCTCGGGCGACTCCCCGACTCCACACCGGGTTCGCGTAGGTCATTACCGCGGTAGGGAGCCGAGCGCTGGCCACGGAGACCGCCGCCCGAAGGTCGGCCCACCGGGTCCCGGCGGCGAGGGAGCGATCGGCCGCCGCTTCGAGCGTCGGCCCGTCGGCGATCGGGTCCGAGAACGGGAAGCCGAGCTCGAGGGCGGCCGCCCCGCCCTGCTCGAGGGCACGAACGGTGCCGGCGAGTCGACGGCGGCGTCGCCGGTCCACCATGAGGTAGGGGACCACGATCGGGGCCCCCGCGGCCCGTCTTCGGCTAAGCGCGCGATCGAGCGGCTCCAAGCACCACCTCGAGATCCTTGTCCCCCCGGCCAGAGAGGGTCACGACGATCCTCTCCCGGGAGGGGCGGCGTCGCGCCTCTCCGACCGCGGCGTACAGGGCGTGGGCCGGTTCGAGGGCCGGTAGGATTCCCTCGTCCTCGGCGAGCCATCGGAACGCGGCGAGGGCCCCGTCGTCCGCTACGGACCGGTACGCGACCCGCCCCGACTCCTTCAGCCAGGCGTGCTCGGGGCCGACCCCCGGATAGTCGAGACCGGCCGAGATGCTCTCGGTCGGCGCGACCTGGCCGTCGGGCCCCTGGAGGACGTAAGTGAAGGCCCCGTGCAGGATCCCCGGCCGCCCCCGGCTGAGGGAGTCGGCGCCGTGAGGCGAGCCCCGGGGCCCCCGCGCCTCGACGCCGAGCAGCTCGACCTCGGTCCTGAGGAGCGGATGGAACGTCCCGATCGCGTTCGACCCGCCGCCCACGCACGCGACCGCGAGATCCGGGAGCCGCCCGAACGCGGCCCGGGACTGGTGGCGGATCTCCCGTCCGATGACGCTCTGGAACTCCGCCACGATCGAGGGGAACGGGTGGGGCCCGACCGCGGAGCCGAGGAGGTAGTGGGTCGTCCGGACGGTCGCGATCCAGTCCCGCAGCGCCGCGTTGATCGCGTCCTTGAGAGTGCGGCTCCCCGTGGTCACCGGCACGACCCGGGCGCCGAGCAGCCGCATCCGCTCGACGTTCGGCCGCTGGCGCGCCATGTCGACCTCGCCCATGTAGACGACGGTCTCGAGGCCGAGGGCCGCCCCGACCATCGCGGTCGCGACCCCATGCTGGCCCGCGCCGGTCTCCGCGACCAGTCGGGGCTTGCCCATCCTCCGGGCGAGGAGTCCCTGACCGAGCGCGTTGTTGAGCTTGTGGGCGCCCCCGTGGACGAGGTCCTCCCGCTTGAGCCAGATCTGCGCGCCGCCCGCCCGTCGGGTGAGCCGGCGCGCGAAATAGAGCGGGGTCGGCCGGCCGGCGTACGTTCGGGAAAGCCGGCGGTGCTCGGCCCGGAAGGCGAGGTCGGTACGGGACTCCGCCCAAGCCCGCTCGAGCTCGGCGAGGGCCGGGACGAGCGTCTCGGGGACGTACGCTCCCCCGAACGCACCGAACCGCCTAGGCATCTCCCTTCTCGAACCGCTCGACGGCGGCCACGAAGGCCCGCATCTTCTCGATGTCCTTCTCCCCCGGGCTCCGCTCGATCCCCGACGAGACGTCGACGCCCCACGGCCGCACGACCGCGAGCGCCTCGCCGACGTTCGTCGGGTCGAGGCCGCCCGCCAGGACGAACTTCCGCCCCGGGTGTCGGTCGACGATCCCCGCGCAGACCTCCCAGTCGGGTCGCACCCCGCTCCCTCCCGGCGACGCCTGGCCGGCGGCATCGAGGTGCACCCGGGGGTAGTCCTCCGCGGCGGGGACCTTCGGGGGCTCGCTGCCCGCGCCCGGAACGGGGACCGGGATCGACGGGACGAGGTGGTGGATCTCGAGGTACTCGAGGCCCGCCGGAATCTCCCCGTACACCTGGACCCGGTCGACCCCGACCTCGTCGAAAAGGCTGTGGATCAGCTCGGCCGAGGGTCGCACGACCACGGCCCAGGCCTCCGCCTCCGGGGGAAGGTGTTCGATGAGCCCGCGCGCCTGGTCGGCCGTGATCGAGCGCGGGGAGCTTGGGACCCCGAGGACGAAGCCGGCGGCGCCCCCCGCCGGGACCTCCTCGATCGTCGCGGGGTCGGAAAGGCCGCAGAATTTCACGAACGTTTTCACGGGCGACCTCCTAGCGGCGCTCGGCGAAGCGACGACAGGAACCGCGCCGGGTCGCTCGCCCGGGCGACGGCCGTTCCGACAAGGAGCCCGTCCGCGTCGGCCTCCCAGAACCGGGCCGCGTCCTCGGGCCCCTCGACGCCGCTCAGGCCGAGCAGGGGCCGGAGACCCCGGCGTGCCGCGTGCCGGACGGTCGCGAGCGCCCTTGGGCGATCGAGGGTCAGGGAATCGAGGTCGCGGACGTTGACGCCGTACACGTCCGCCTCCACCCCGTCGGCCACGCTTAATTCTGCCTCCCGATGGAACTCAAGGAGAACCTCGAGGCCGAGCTCCCGGGCCCGATGCGCGAGGTCTTTCAAGGGCCGGTCGAGCAGGCCGGTCCCCTCGAGCCGGGCGATGAGAAGAACCGCGCCCGCGCCGGAGCGGGCGGCGATCTCGAGTTGGCGAGGCTCGACGACGAACTCCTTGTAGAGGACGGGGCGCCCCGTGGACCGGGCCAGCTCGGCGACGTCGTCGGGGGACCCCTCGAACCTCGGGCGCGTAGCGAGGCAGGAATATCCGGCGACGCCGGCCACGTCCGTCGTCCGGAGGAACTCGGGGATCGTCCGAGCGGGGAGCCGGGAGACCTCCTGGCCCGGGGAGACCTTCTTGTACTCGACCACCAGCGCCCCTCGCTCCCGCTCGGTCCGGACGGCGGTCGCGAGACTGGCGGGCCGCGAGGTACGGGGCGGTGGGAGGTGCTCGCCCCGACCGTCCTGCACGCTCGAGCGTCGGACGTCGTCGACGATCTCGGCGAGGAAGCCCGGGCTCATGGAGACGGCTCCCGGTACCGCTCGCCGAGTCGGACGAGGGTGTCGAGGAGGCGCGCGGGGCTCCCCGAGTCCAGAGTGGCACGCGCGGCTTCCACCCCGTCGGAGAGCGACGAAGAGCGACCGGCGATCCATAGCGCCGCGCCGCTCGTGACGAGCACGGAACCTCGGAGGGCCCCCGAGGCTCCCGCGAGGACCTCCCGCGCCGTCCGGGCGCCCTCGTCGGGTGGAAGGGGTCCCCAAGGACCCCTGCGCTCCGACGGCGCGAGGAGGGACCCTGGCCGTACGATCCGGCGGACCTGCCGGCCCGGTCCCCAGACGTACGCCACGGTCACCGCGCGCGGCGAGAACTCGTCGGTTCCGTCCCGTGACGACATCGTCAACCCCCGCGCGACCCCGAGGCGGGCCAGGGCGCCGGCGAACAGCTCTGCCTCGGCCGGCGAGCGAGCGCCCGTCACGTGGAGCTTCACGTGCGCGGGGTTCGAGATCGGGCCGAGCCGGTTGAACAGGGTCGGGATGCCGAGCAGGCGGCGCGCCGGGGCGACGACGGCCACCGCCGGGTGGTACAGCGGCGCGTGCAGGAAGGCGAGGCGGTAGCGTCGGTAGCTCTCCCGGGCGAACTCGAGGGAGGTCGTGACCGGGAGCCCGAGGGCGGTGAGGAGGTCG
>JASIEC010000091.1 GCA_030046135.1 Thermoplasmata archaeon
AGGTACTCCGCGAGGTACGTCGCGAAGCGCTCCCGCCCGATCCCCCGCACTCTCAGCCAGTCACCGTTGCCTGCCACGTTCGGAACCCTCTCGCCGTAAGCGAAGCTCGAGGCTCTTCCAGAGCCCGAGCATCATCCGGTACTCCGCCTCGGTGGGCGTCGCCCGGCCGAGGACGCGACGAAACAGGAGGATTAAACCCCGTCGTTTGTGCGCCGGGTAGCCGATCCGGGCGAGGATCTCGCCGAGCCGGCGGAGGAACAGCTCCTTCTCCGAGCCCGCGAGCTCGAGCGACTCGGGGGCCGGCGTCGACTCGGGGTCGGCGGGGCCGCGGGCCCGGTGCACCGCGTAGAGGACCACCGCCGCGGCGTGCGAGAGGTTGAGGGTGGGGAACTCCCGTCGTGCGGGGATGTGCACCAGGAGGTCGCACCGGTGGAGCTCCTCCCGCGAGAGCCCGTTGTCCTCGGGGCCGAAGAGGAGGGCGACGCGACCGTCGACGCTCCGCACGATCTCGCCGAGCCGCTCGGGGCTCACCGAGCGGCGGAGGTAGGCGCTCGAGCGCCCGGTCGAGAGGTCCGTGGTGCCGACGACGAGGTCCGCCTCCCGGACCGCCTCCTCGACGGAGCCGACCCGGAGCGCCGAGGTGAGAATCGCGAGGCCCCCCATCGCCCGCCGACGGGCCTCGGCGCCGAGGCGGGCCCGCGGGGCGACGAGGAGGAGGCGGTGCGCGCCGAAGTTGCGGGCGACCCGGGCGATCGCGCCGACGTTCCCGTCTTCCTTGGGACGGACGAGGACGAGGTCGAGCCGGGCGTTCACCCCGCCGTTCCCTCCGCGAAGAGGCGGCGGACCATCCACTCCGGGTCGAACGGGGCGAGGTCGCCGTACCCCTGCCCCGTCCCGACGAAGAGGATCGGGGCCTTCGTCACGTACGTGGCACTGAGCGCGGCTCCCCCCTTCGCGTCGGCGTCGAGCTTCGTGAGGACGAGCCCCTGGACCCCGACCGCCGTCTGGAACAGCTTCGCCTGCTCCACGACGTCGTGCCCCGTGAGGGCGTCGCCCACGAACAGGACGAGCGACGGGGAGGTGACGCGGCGGATCTTCTTCGCCTCCTCGATCAGGTTCTCGTTCGTGTGCTGGCGGCCGGCGGTGTCGATCAGGACGACATCGACCCCCTTCGCGCGCGCGTGCTCCACCGCATCGAACGCCACGGCCGCGGGGTCGCTCCCTTCCTGCTGGCGGATGACGCGGATCCCGAGGCGCTCCCCGTGGACGAGGAGCTGCTCGATCGCCCCGGCCCGGAACGTGTCCCCCGCGGCGATCACGCAGCTGAGCCCTTGGCCACCCAGCCAGCCGGCCATCTTCGCGACTGTCGTCGTCTTGCCCGTGCCGTTCACGCCGACGAACAGGATCACGTACGGCTTCGGGGACGCCGCGCGGACCTTCCCCGGGAGGTCGAACGGCGGCTGGGCGAGGATCGAACGGACCGAGCGCTCGAGAGCGTTCTTGATCGCGTCCTCCGCCTCCACCCCCCGCCGGAGCTTCCGCCCTGAGAACTCCTTGCGAAGGTCCCGCCGGAGGCGCTCGACCACCGGGAGCGCGACGTCGGACTGGAGGAGCCCGATCTCGAGCTCGTCGAGCACGTCCTCGATCGTCTCCTCGCTGACCTTCGACCCGAAGAACCCCTCGGCGAAGACGTCCGAGTCGGACGTGGGCGAGGGCGCAGGCGCGGGAGCGCGAGCGCCGGCCTGCTCGGTCGGGCGCCGTCCGGTAGGCGGGGCGGCCTCCGTCTCCCGGGCCGGCGGCTCCGGCTCGTCGGCGCGGCCCCGAAGGCGCGCCTTAAGCGCCGCCCACATCGCCCGGCGCTCCGGCGGAGCGGGAAGCGGCCTCGATCCGGCGCGAGAGCAGCTCGATCCGCTCCTCGAGGGAGCCGATCTGGCCCTCGAGGTCGTGGACCGCCCCGTCGATCCTCTCGAGGCGCTTCGCGAGGAGCTCGACGACCTCGGCCCGGTTCATCTCCACGACGACCCCGGAGCCGATGCCCAGGAGGACCGGGGCGGCGCGCGCGATCGAGCCCCGGACGTACGTCTCTCCGCCGAGCGGGAGGAGGTACTCCGACGCGGCGTCGGCCCGGTCGACCCCGTCGAGGCTCTCCCGGGCCCGGGCGTGGTCCTGGCGCGACGCCACGAGGATCTGATGCTGCTGCGCGAGCGTGTTGAGCTGGGAGCGGTAGGCGTCCAGGCGGACGAGGTCCTCCTGGATCTCCTGCTCCGTCGGAGGGGCGTGCGCCGCGCTCATGACGGGGAGGCCACCGAGACCGAGTCGATCCGGATCCTGTGCCGCTTCACACGGTGGCACCCGCCGATCTCGGAGAGCGCCCACTCGGTCGCGACCGCCTCGGAGGGCGCCTCGTGCTCCTTCGCGAACGACTGCCAGAACCCGCGGCGGGCGTAGAACGAGCCCCGGACGGTGTACAGCGGCATGCGCGCCAGCTCCGGAACCGGCCACCAGGGGGGCCTTCTTAACCCTTAGCCGCCGGCGACGCCTCGAACCGGTCCCGCTCGCGCAACCAACGGGCCTGCCGCTCGACGAGCTCCGCCGCCGACGACTCGGACGTCGGTCGGTTCCCGGCCCCGGGGCTGGGTCCCGAAACGCCGTCCCCGCCGCGAGGATCGGGCTCGCTCGCCTCGCGGGGTCGCGAGGGCGTCCTCTCTACGACGCGAGGCTCGTCACCCTCGTCCATCGCTCCGAGACCTCCTCGTCGGTCAGTCCCACCGTGGGGGAGAACAGGACCCGGTCGGCCCAGGCCGCCCGCTCGGCGGGGTACTCGTCGATGCCGATCGGGAGAACGACCCCGTCGGCGTGCGAGCCGTCGGCGAGGCCGAGGACCGTCGACCTCCACGCGTCGCTTCCGTCGCCCACGGCGGTCACCGACGCGGCAGGATCGAACCGGGCGAGCACCTCGCGGACCATCGCTTCGCCCGACGGCGGGCAGACGAGCGCGACCCGGCAGCCGCGCTTCATCATGAGGTAGGCCCCGAGCGCCCCCCGGGGCCCGTCCACGAGCGCCACCAGACGACCGGCGACGCCGAGCGGGAGACCTCCCGGGCCGGCGACGCGATCCGCATAGAGATACGTCCTCGGTCCGCGGACCTCGACGTACAGCTCGACGTCCGGCGCCTCGAGATCGACGGTGAGGTGTCGGTCGGCGAACCGCGCGAGGATCTCGCCCCCTAGCTCGCGCGCGAGCTCCTGGCTCGTGAACGGGTGATCGCCGGTCCGGCGGGCGCGGACGGCGAACGACGCTCCCGCGGGGAGGTACGGGGAGGCCCACGCGCCGACCCGGTCGCGGATGCCGGCGCGGTCGGTGGGGATCTCCTCGACGGCGCTCACCGAGGTGACCCCGAAGGCGCGGCGAAGGATCCTCACCGCCGCCTCGGCGTCGTCGACCTCCGCGTAGAGGTGGCCGCGGTCGGATCGGAGCCGCACCGTGTGCCCGGCCGCCACGAACAGGTCGAGGATGTTGCGGCGCAGCCGGGACTCGAACTCCCTCCGAACGGGGGGCGACTTCAGCGCCAGCTCTCCGTAGCGTACGAGGACGAGGGGCGCCATCGAGAACCGTTAAGGCGGCGGCCCCCGTAAAGCGCCTTCTCAACGGGGGGAGAGGTCTGACGGGGTCGGGAGCGGCGGGGCACGACGCCGACCCGTGGTCGCCGTGGCTCCGCGCGATCGCCGAGGGCCTCGAGACCGCGGGGAGGACCACGGGCGTCCCGCTCTCCCCGGAGCAGATCGCGTCGGCCCTCGACGCGGACGGGGGCCCCGAGGCGGACGTGGCGTTCCCGGTCCACCGTGCGGCGGCCGGCGTCCGGAGGGACCCGGGGAGCGTCGCGCAGGCGCTCGCGACAGCCTTCCCTCCGAGCCCCGGAGTTCTCCCGCCGGTCGCGAACGGCGCGTACGTCAACTTCTCGATCGAGCCGGGCGAACTCGTCCGATCGACGCTCGACCTCGCGCTCGGGCGGGGGCGGGAGTACGGGCACGCCCCAAGCCTTCCGACCTCGGTCTGCGTGGAGCACACGAGCGCGAACCCGACCGGCCCGTTCCACGTGGGACGGGTGAGAAACGCGATCATCGGCGACACCCTCGCCCGGATCCTCCGGGCCTCGGGCGCTCCCGTCACCACGCAGTACTACGTCGACGACATGGGGCGGCAGGCGGCGATCATCACCTGGATCTGGTCGAAGCCGGTCTCGGACTGGCCCGAGCCGATCCGGGCCGACGCGGCCGCTCCCGGGGCGCCCGAGGAGAAGCCGGATCGCCGACGGGGCCGACCGTACCCGGCCGCGAGCGCGTTCCTGAAGCAGCACCCCGAGGCGGCGCAGGAGGTCGCGGAGGTCGTACGGACCGTCGAGTCCGGCCGCCCCCCTCCGGAGCACCGGAGGCTCGCCGAGGAGATCCTCGGTGGGATGCTCGCGTCGCTCGCTCGCCTCGGGATCTCGTTCGACGAGTTCGTCTGGGAGTCGGACCTCCTCCGGGACGGCTCGGTCGGCCGGGCTCTCGACGAGCTCCGGCGCGCGCCCCATGCCGTCCGGGAGGAGAACGGCGCGTGGGCGATCGACGCGGCGACGTACGGCCTGCCGAAGGAGTCGACGCACGTCGTCTTTGAGCGAGCCGACCGGACGAGCCTCTACGTCGCCCGGGACGTCGCCTACCATCTCCAGAAGTTCGCACGGTTCGGCCGGGCGGTCGACGTGCTGGGCCAGGACCACCAGCTCCACGCGAGGACGCTGAACGCCCTCCTCACGGAGATCGGCGCGCCCCTCCGGCCGGAGTATGTGATCTACCAGGACATCACCGTCCCGGACGGCGGCCGCATGTCCACGCGGGGGGGCTCCGCGGTGTGGCTCGACGATCTCCTCGACGAGGCGGTGGACCGCGCCCGAAAGGAGGTCCTCGCGAGGCGGGAGGACCTGACTCCCGCCGAGGTGGAGGCGATCGCGCGGGCGGTGGCGTCGGGGGCGATCCGGTTCCACATCGTCCGGGTCGCTCCGGACAAGCCGGTCCGCTTCCGATGGGAGGAGGCGCTGTCGTTCGAGGGCCGCAGCGGGCCCTTCGTCCAGTACGCCCACGCCCGGGCCTCGAGCGTTCTCCGCAAGGGCGGGGCGGAGACACCGCCCTATCCGTTCGATCCTTCCCAGCTCGCGGGCGCCGAGGAGCTCGGGCTCGTCCGCATCGTCTCGCGGTTCCCCCGGACCGTGGCGTACGCGGCCCGGAGCGCCCACGTCCACGCGGTCGCCGGCTACGCGCACGAGCTCGCGGACCGATTCAACCGGTTCTACCACGCAGTGCCGGTCCTCTCGTCCGGACCGGAGCGCGCGAGTCGGATCGCCCTGGTCGCGGCGGTTCGGACGACGCTCGCGAACGCCCTCGGGCTTCTCGCCGTGGAACCGCTCGACACGATGTGAGGCAGGACCGCGGCGCCGGGTCGGGGCCGAGCGGCCCCGCGCGGCCGCCCCCGAGGAAAAGTCCAAATACGAGGCCC
>JASIEC010000092.1 GCA_030046135.1 Thermoplasmata archaeon
AAGAAGGACAAGATCCCGCCCCTCTTCCTCGTCATCGAGGAGGCGCACAACTTCGCGCCGCAGCAGGGGACCGCCACCTCCTCGAGGATCCTGAAGAACATCGCGAGCGAGGGCCGGAAGTTCGGGCTCGGCCTGTGCGTCGTGACGCAGCGGGCGGCCCGGATCGACAAGAGCGTCCTCTCGCAGTGCACGACCCAACTGATCCTCCAGGTGACGAACCCGCTCGACCTGCGGGCGATCGCCCAGTCGATCGAGGGGCTCACGGACGGGATGACCGATATGATCCAGTCGCTCCCGGTCGGGACCGCGCTCGTCACCGGGGGCGGCTACCACACCCCGCTGTTCTGCGAGGTCCGCCCCCGGGCGACCCGCCACGGCGGCGAGAGCGTGCCGATCATCGCCGCGTAGGCCGACCGGGGCGGGCGGGGGCCCCGGGGCGACCCCCTCCTAGCGCCGGGCGTAGTCGAGCAGGAACCGGGTGAGGAGGCGCACGCCGAAGGCGGTCGCCCCGATGTTCTGGTACGCCGGCTGGTACTTGCGCGTCGTGACCGTCGTGTAGGCGGGCCCGGCGATATCGAGGTGGGCCCACGGTGTCGAGCCGACGAACTTCTCGAGGAACGCGGAGGCGGTGAGCATCCCGGCGACCGTGATCTCGGTCGAGTTCCGGACGTCGCCCACGTCGCTCCGTACGAGCTCGCGGTGGTAGTCGGAGAGCGGCATCCTCCAGACCGGCTCGCCCGTCGCCCGGGAGGCGGCGAGGAGCCGGGCGGCGAGACGCTCGTCGGTGGAGACGAGCCCCGCGGTGTCGTCACCGAGGGCGATCACCTCGGCCCCGGTGAGGGTCGCGACGTCGACGAGAGCGTCCGGCGTCCGCTCCTGGACGACCCACCCGAGGCCGTCCGCGAGGACGACCCGGCCCTCGGCGTCGGTGTTCAGGACCTCGATCGTCGTGCCGTTGAACGTCCGGACGAGGTCCCCGGGCCGGTAGGAGGAGCCGCTCGGGAGGTTCTCCGCGCAGCAGAGGACCCCCACGACGTGCGCGGGGACGCGGAGCGCGGCGCAGGCGCGCAGGACCCCGAGGACGGCGATCGCCCCGGATTTGTCGAACTTCATGTGCGACATCTGGGGGGCCGGCTTGATCGAGATCCCGCCCGAGTCGAACGTGATCCCCTTCCCCACGAGGGCGATCGTGGGCCGCTTGCCCTTCGAGGGGCCGGGGTAGTCGAGGACGATCATCCGCGGCGGGTGCGACGAGCCCGAGCCGACCGCGAGGATCCCCCCGCAGTGGAGTCGGGCGAGCGCCTCCTCGTCGAACACCTCGATCCCGAGCCCGGCGTCCTTCGCGAGGGCCCGGGCCTCGGCCGCGATCCGCTCGGGGGTCGCCGCGTTGGCCGGGAGGTTCGCGATCTCCCGCGCCCACGTGACGCTGTCCAGGACCTGGAGCTCCTCGCCGAACGCCCGCTGGACGGCCGCCGAGCGCCGAGCCAGCTCCGGCCCCAGGTGGACCGTCAATTGGGCGACCCCGGGCTCGACCTCCCGACGGAACGCGGTGAACTCGTACGCGCCGAGCACGGCGCCGTCCGCGAGCGCCCGGGCCGCCGCGACCGGGTCGACGCGGCCCGAGACGAACGACGGGAGGCGGAAGGCAACGGAGGGGGCGCCTCGGCCCCGGAGGGCCTTCACAGCCTCCGCGGCGGCTCGGCGAGCTGCCTCGGCCGAGTATTTCGCGGCCGGGCCCAGGCCAACCAGGAGGAGACGGGCCGTGCCTCCCGGGCGGTGGAACGTCGTGATCTCCCGCCGCTTCCCCCGGATCTCCCGGCGGTCCCAGGCGGCCCGGACGGCGCCTCCGGCCGCCCGGTCCTCCGCGGCGAGCCGCGGCGGGAGCGGGGTCGGGCCCTCGGGCCGCTCGAACAGCCCCGCGACGACGACGTCCGACGAGCCGTCGAGGGCGTCGCGCCGCTCGAGGCGGGCGACGAGCTTCGAGACCGGACTAGAACGACGGTCGGTACTTCTGTCGGTCGATGCGGATTCCGGCGGGGGTGATGCAGACGAGGTTCTTCGCGATCCCTGCGACATCGCCCCCCGTATCCTTGGCGATGTTCTTGAGGTCGATGCTCATGCGCTTCATCGCCACCTGGTCGTTCGAGATCGACGTCACGTCCAGCAGAACGACGTCCCCCGAGTAGGCGAACTTCGAGACCTCGTGAAGGTCCTCGAACCGGATGATCTCGGCGAGGCGCACGGCCCCGCGGGCCCCGGCGAGCGCTCCCGCCTCGTCCTCGAACTGCATCGCGCCCAGGTCCAGGAACGACCCCTCTTCCAGCGTCTCGGTCCCGTGGTGCCGGCGGAGAATCCCGCTCTTCTTCATCATCGGCTCGTGCCTCGCTTCCCGGGGCGGGAGAGCGGGGGAGCGCTTCTTAAGGGTATTGTTCCAGACGGCGCGCCGGACGCCCCGGCGTCGTCCGGCGCCGTCGCCCCGGGCCCCGGGAACCGCACGCAGACGGTCACCCGGTAGAGGTCTCGCCCGTCCTTGCGGCCGACGAGGCTCGCCGACTCCTTCGTCGTCGCGCCGAACCGCTGCTTCGCGAGCCGCCCCAGGGAGCGGGCGGGGATCGTCTCCAGGAGGTAGCAGTCCCACCCCTCGGGCCTCTCCTCGCGCCAGGAGATCGCCTTGCGCCACTCGGCGGGCGCCTCCTTAAGCACCTCCGACCAGAGGGCGTCGAGCCGGGCCCGGAGCTGGGGGGGCTTCTCGCGGCGACCGTCGGCCGGCCCCCGGAGCTGGACGACCGCCGTGTAGTAGCGCCCGCTGCGGCGGCTGCACTCGGGACAGCTCATCGAGACGGTCCGCACCGAGAACCGGAGGTCGAGCTCTCGCTCCGTGCCCCGGAACCGGACCGTCGCGTGGCCGAGGAGCTCCCGGACCGTGCCGGTCGAGGAGACCTCCTCCCAGCGGACGGAGCGGACCCCGGCCTCGGGGTGGACCCGAAGGAACGGCGCGAGATCGTCGACGGTCGGGACCGACGGGCTCCCGGCGCGCTCCCAGTGCGCCCCGGAGCGGCGGGCGCCGCACCCGGGGCAGACGACGATCTCCGCCCGTTCGGGGAGCGAGACGAGCACGGTCCGGTCCGCCGCGCACTCCGGGCAGAGGCCGTCGGTGAGCGATCGGCCGGTGCGGCCGCAGACGACGCAGAACTCTTCGCCCGGCATCGTGAGGACCCCGATCCTAGCCCGGCACGGCGAAGATCTCGGCGTGCGGGACGCCGCCCAGCGTCCCGGTCCCCTCCGGGGCGACGAACCCCCCCTCGGCCGCGATCTCGAGGACCCGGGCCCCGAGGAGGTTCGCGACGGTGGCCCGCTGGAGCGCCCAGAGGAGCTCCTCGCGCGAGACGGCCCGCTCCCCGTAGAACTGCCTCGAGATGTGCACCGTCCCCCCGGTGGCCCCGATCGGGAGGTCCCGGCCGACGAGCTCCGCGTCGCAGGCGGCGACGACGACCTCGGCCCGGACCCGGTGGACCCGCATCACGAACCCGTCCGGTACGGCCACGGCGACCTCTCCTCCCTAGGGGCCGCGGGGGAAATATAGAGTGAGGCGCGGGCCCGACCGGGGGGATCGCCTCAGAATCGGACCAGCTGGAGCTGGTTCGGCCGGGCCTCGATGATCTCGCCCTGGTTCCGCATCGAATGGACGATCGCGTCGGCCTGCGCGCGGGGGATCTGGCGCTTCTCGGCGGCCTCCACGAACGCCTCGAAGGTGAAGTGGCCCCCCGGCCCGCCCTGGAGCTCCTGCATCAGTTCCCTCGCGATCTCGAACCGCTGGCGCGTGTGGTGGCCCACGCCGGTCTGGGTCAGGTCGATGTCGAGCTTGCCGTCCGAGGTCATCGAGACCCGCTGGAGGAAGTTCGTCATGATCTGGGTCGCCCGGTGGGCGTCCTCGGGCCCGACGGTCGGCGAGAGGCGCGCCCGGGCGGCCGCCTCGCTGAGGCGGACGAGCGCCTCGAGCTGGCGCGCGGTGATCGGGACCGGGGCGTTCGGCTCCTCCCCCTGGCGCCGGACGCGGACGTAGTAGTCCTCGAGGATCGAGAGCGCCTCGTCGGTGAGGCTCGGGCGGATCTCGCGGCGCGCGTAGGCGATGTACTTCTTGAGGAGCCCCGGCGGGAACGGCGAGACCGACGCCTCCTCGGCGAGGCCCCCCGGTCGCTCGACGTCGCGGTGCGAGGCGAGGATCCGGCTCGCGAGCCGGCGGTCGCGCGCCTGGTCCGGGACGTCCCGGATCGAGAAGATCACGTCGAACCGCGAGAGGAGCGTCGGCGGCAGGTCGATCTGGTCGGCGATCGGCCGCTCGTTCGAGAACCGCCCGAGCTTCGGGTTCGCGGCGGCGAGGACAGGGCAGCGCGCGTTGAGCGTCGAGGTGATCCCGGCCTTCGCGATCGAGATCGTCTGCTGCTCGAGCGCCTCGTGCATCGCAACGCGGTCGTCCGGGCTCATCTTGTCGAGCTCGTCGACGATTGCCATCCCGCCGTCAGCGAGGACGAGCATCCCCGCCTCGAGCACCCAGCGCCCGCCGGCGAAGTCGTCCTTCACGGCCGCGGCGGTGAGGCCCGCGGCGGTCGCCCCCTTGCCGCTCGTCATGATGCCGCGGGGTGCGACGTCGGCGACGTAGCGGAGGAGCTGGCTCTTTGCGGTCCCGGGATCGCCGACGATCAGGACGTGGATGTCGCCGCGGACCCGGACCCCGTCCGCGTGGCGCTTCGGGACCCCCCCGAACATCTGGAGCGCGATCGCCTCCTTCTCCTGCTCCATCCCCTTGATCGTCGGGGCGAGCGAGAGCACGATCTTGTCGACGACCGTGGGGTCGTCCTGGTACCGCCGGATCTCGGCGACCTCCTCGGGGGTGATCTCGACCTCCGAGTATTCGGGGCTCGTCGACTCGAACGAGTTCGCGAGGACCATCAGGTCGAACGTCGTGTTGCGCACGACCCCGCCGCGCGAGGCGCTCGCCCGCTGGAAGCTCTTCAGGACCCCGTTGAGGACGATCCGGTTACCGGGGAGGAGCTTGCCCGCGAGGTCCTCCGTGAGGAGCACCGAGAGCCCCTGCGGGTGCGCCCCGTGCTTCAGCGACTCCGGGTGCTCCTGGACCTCGATACGCTGGGCGTCGACGTACTCGCTCATCTCCGCGAGCAGCCGGAACCGCGTCCGGCCCTGCGTCTTCCCGCACCCGCCCTGGGACTCGGGGCACTCGAGCGGCTCGCGGAAGACGAGGGATGCTTCGTCCTGGGGCTCGTGGAACTTCGTCCGGCACGCGACGCACTCGAAGACGGCGTCCCGGATCTGCGGGCGGACGTCGGTGACCCGGCGGACGATCCCCGCGATCGCGAGGAACCGGTTGAGGTCGGTCTCCCGGACCGCCCGGACGGGGCGGTGGGCGGGGCCGGGGAGCTCGACGACCCTCAGGCGGAGCTTCTCCGCGTCGGCCCCCGCGACGGGGAGGAGGTCGCGCATCGCGCGGACCCCTGCGGCGAGGACCTCCTCGGGCCGCTCGAGGAGGAGGTCGGCGAGGCCGGTGTCGATCGCGTCGAGCACGGGGAACGAGAGCTCCACCGACCGCTGCTCGGGGAACCGCCCGAACACCTCGAGGATCCGGGGCCGGAGGCCCGCCTCCTCGAGCGCCGCGACCCACCGCCCCTGGAGCGCGGCGGGGT
>JASIEC010000093.1 GCA_030046135.1 Thermoplasmata archaeon
ACGGCCGTGCGGCCGGGCGGCCCCTCGGTGGGCGCGCCATCGGCGACCCCGCCCGGCCATTACTACGTGGGCGGCTACTACGCCGGACCCGTGACGTCGGTGGACTCGGTCGGGGTGACGATCGGGGTGCCCGATGACACGCCGGTGGCCTCGGAGTACTACGCGTTGCTATCGATCTGGGACAGCGCCGGTTCTTACGATCAGCTCGGGATCGCTGTCCAAGCGGGCGGCTTCGGGATCGGCTACTCGACGTCGACGTACTGCGCCGGGACCGTCGAAAGCCTCGCGGTCGGGGCGCAGATTGGGCCCGGGACCCCGTACACGTTCGAGATGTCGATCGCGTCGGGGGTCGTCAACTTCTCCGCCCGCGACGCGCGGACGGGCGTGCCGGTCTGGAGCACGACCGTCACGACGGGGGGGACCGATTTCCTCGCCGAGGCGAACTACACCTGCGACGAGAAGGGATACCTCGGCTTCAGCGACTACGAGGAGGTCTACGAGGCTCCCGGGCCCCTCGTGCCGTACGACTTCTGGTTCACCAACGACACCGCGGGCGGGGAGCTCACGACGAATTGGTCTGCGTTCGAAGGGCTCACCGCCCCGTCGGGCGTCGAGGCCGTCGCCCACGGGGCGAACGTGACGGTCGAGAACGAGCCGTACTACCTCGCCTACCTACCAGGGCCGGAGGGGCCGGCCAAGACGCTCGCCACGGAGCACAACGGCTCGACGCTCGACGTGAAGTGCCCGGTGTACGTGAACGCCCTCGCCTCGAGCCCCGAGGTGAACCTCACCACGTACACCGTGCCTCCGGCGTGGTCCGTCGCCTTCGATCCCTCGACGGGGACGCCGCCGTTCGTCTCGGAGCTCACGGCCACGATCCCGGCGGGTTACGGCCCGGGGGAGTTCACGGTCGGCCTCAACGCGACGACCGCGTCGGGCGACGACGACCGGACGATCCTCAACGTCACGCTCGCCTCCGCCCTCTTCGTGGAGGTCGAGATGTCCCCCTCGTCGGGGGCGGTCGACCTCGGTCACCCGCTCACGTTCAACACGACGGTCTTCGGGGGGATCGAGCCGTTCTCGTACGACTGGGGCACCGTCCCGGCCGGGTGCGGGGGCGCCGACTCCGAGATCCTGGCCTGCACGGCCGAGGAGCTCGGCTCGTGCAATGTCACGCTCGAGGTCGTCGACGCGCTCAACTTCTCGGCGAGCGCGCATCGCGCGTGCACCGTCGATCCCGAGCTCTCGGTGACGCTCGGGTCGGGGACGGCCTCGCCGCTCCAGGATCGTCGCTTCGTCCTGGACGCGACGGCCCTCGGAGGGACGGGGGTATACCGCTTCAGTTGGGAGGGGCTGCCGCCCGGGTGCGCCGGGAGCGACACGGGGGCGCTCGCCTGCACCCCGACGCAGCCCGGGCCGTTCGCGGTGACTGTCGCGGTCCGGGACACCGGCGGGGGGAACGCCTCCGCCGCGGTCGGATTCACCGTCGTGCGGACGTTCCTCGGGGCGCCGTTCGCCGCCGGCTACGGAGTCGTCGCCGCCCTCGGCGGAATGGAGGTCTACCTCGCCCTCGTCATGGTCCGTCGGTATCGCACGGTCGCCCCCGGCATGACGTCGTCCGCCGCGTTGGCGCGCGTGTTCGGCTTCCCTGCCAGTTCTCCGGTGGGACCCGCGCTGGGACCGGGCGGGGTCCCGCTGTGCCCCGGCTGCGGCCTCGATCTCCCGCCGGGCGGTGCTCCTTGTCCGCGCTGCGGCCCGCCGCGAGCGCGACGAGCGGATCGCTGACGCCCAGAAGATCAGGGATCGGGCCCGAACTCCGGGCCCCGGGGCGGCCTGCGGCGAAGGAGCGCGCGGTTCCACGGCCCGCGACGCCCCCGGGCGACGCCCGCGGTCCGGTCAGTCGCTTTCGGCGGGGCTCGACCTCCCGGAATCTCGCGCCGGCCGCCGAGCGGAGCGCTCGTTGGAGGAGGCTATTTATACACCCCCCAAGTCTCGCGCGCCGCCGGAATAATCGCTCCGGCTCACGATGAGCGTACCGTCCTCCGGTTGGTGGAGCCGCCACGGATGGACCGTCGCGATTCTCCTCTCCGCGTTCGGGGTCGCCTTCGCGATCCGGACGATCTGGATGTATCCGCTCATCCAGCAGTTCGGGCCGCTGTTCACGTACGGGGGCGGCTCGGACTCCTACTACCACTCGCGGGTGACGACGTACATCATCCTCACCCACACGAACCTCGTGCACGATCCGCTGCTGAGGTTCCCGCTGGGCAGCACCAATCCCCGGGAGCCGCTCTTCGACTGGTCGAACGCGGTCCTCGGGCTCGTCTTCGCCCCGTTCTTCGGCGGGAACGCCGTCGTGGCGGGGGCGTGGTTCCTCGACCTCTCCGGGCCCCTGTGGGCCGCGCTCGAGGTGTTCCCGATCTACCTCATCGGCCGGGAGGTGAGCGGCCGACGGATGGGCCTCGTCGCGGCGCTCATCTTCCCGTTCCTCAGCGCGAGCATCGATTCCTCGGTGTTCGGCTACGCGAACTACCTCGCGTACTACACGTTCGTGATCCTCGTCGTCATCTACGGCTACCTCCGGACGGTCAAGGCCGTCGGCTCGCGGCGATGGGTCACGAACTACCGTGACCTCCGCTCGGTCCTCGCGGGGCTGCGGGCGTTCCTCACGACCGAGCGGACCGGGGTGAAATGGGCCGTCTTCACCGGGGTCGCCCTCGGCGCGATGGCGCTCTCGTGGCAGGGCTGGACGTACGCCGTCGTCGTGATCGGGGCGAGCCTGCTCGTGACGATGTTCGTCGAGCGGGTGCGCCGGATCGACTCGTTCGGCCTCTACGTCGGAGCGTGGCTCGTCGGGCTCGTCGCCTTCCCGATGGCGTTCCCCTACTACTTCGTCCAGACCGAGGTGACGAAGATCATGGGCCCCGCGATCGTCGTGTACTTCGGGGTCCTCTTGCTCCTGCTCCCGTTCCTGTTCCTGAGGGACGTGCCGTGGGTCTTCTCGGTCCCGCTCCTCATCGGCGTCGTGGGGGCGGCCGTCCTGGGCCTCCGCCTGATCTTCCCGTCGTACTTCACGCTCCTCGTCACGGGCCAGGGCTACTTCGTCAAGACCCTGATCTACTCGACGATCGCCGAGGCGCAGCCTCCGTCGTTCGATCAGCTCGTCGTCGGCTACGGCGTCTTCACGTTCTTCCTCGCGTTCGTGGGCCTCGCCCTCTTCGGGTTCGTCACCGCCCGCTACAAGTTCCGGCGCTGGCACGTCGTCTTCCTCGTTTACGCGATTATCTCCGTCTACCTCCCGACGACGGCGACGAAGTTCTTCCTCGTCGCCACCCCGGCGTTCGCCCTGCTCGCCGCCGAGGCGCTCCATCGGGTGCTGGACGTGGGCAAGTATCCGGAGTTCCGACGCACCGTCGCCTCCCTCTCCGACCGGGGAAGCCAGGTCTCCGCGTTCCGCAAGGCGTTCCGGCCGCGCCACGTGCTCATCCTCGCCCTCGTCGTGCTCGTCATCCTCCCCAACGTGTGGGTGGCGATCGACGCCGGGATCCCGTCGAACACGAAGACCCGCTTCGCCGACCAGATCAACGACACGATCCCCTCCTGGCTCAAGCTGAACACATCGTCGAACGGTTCGAACTACCTCGGCGCCGCCGGCGCGGGCCTGGACACCTCGAACGAGTACGACAGCGCCACGTACAACTGGCTGGCCACGCAGGACACGAACCTGCCCGAGGCCGATCGGCCGGCGTTCATCAGCTGGTGGGACTACGGCTTCCAGGCGATCGACCAGGGCGAGCATCCGAGCGTCGCGGACAACTTCCAGCACGGGATCGACCCGGCGGGCCAGTTCCTCCTCGCGCAGAACGAGTCGATCGCGATCGCCGTGCTCGCGACGACCCTGCTCCAGGCCGAGGCGTCGGTCAGCCACCTGCCGGACCTCCCCGCGGCGCTGAACGTGATCCTCGCGGACGACGGGGTCAACACCACGCAGCTCCACTCTCTCATGACGAACGAGGGGAACGACTACTCCGAGGTCGTGGCGCACCCCGAGAAGTACCTCCCCGTCGATCCGTCGACCCTCACCGATGACAACGCGATGTACCTCGCGGTCTCCTACTTCCTGGCCGATACGCTCTCCCTCTCGAACGTCGCCCAGGTGTACGACAACATCCAGTCGTACACGGGCTGGTCGATCCGCTACGCCTCGAGCGACACCCGGCTCTTCCCGTTCAGCGGCTCCGACACGGGGATCTACTACGCGCCCGCGGACCTCACGGGCCGGGTCATCAACGACGCGGGGCTCCCCACGACGTACTTCAACGTCACCGTCACGGGCTCCGACGGGAACACCTACCCGCTCGGGGACGTCCCCGCGAACGTCACCGCCGTGAACTACACGATCGACTACACGAGCGCGTTCTTCAACTCGATGATCTACCGCATCTACGCGGGCTACAACGGCACCGACATCGGCCAGTCGGGCGGGATCCCGGGGCTGTCGGGCGGCGTCGAGACCGACCCGGTCGAGCCGGGGTGGATGCTGCAGCACTTCGAGGCCGTCTACCGGACCGCGTACGTCTGCCCGGGCGTGAAGAACGCGACCGACGGTTCGTCCTGCTTCTACCCGACGAACCTGCCCGAGGCGAAGTCGATCGCGAAGGCCACGAACGGGACCGCGGACATCTCGACCACCTCCTACTACGAGGCGGGCCAGTCGATCCTCGCCTACTACCCGGGGCAGACGCTGCTCGGGACGATCACGCTCGACGACGGCGCCCCGGTCGCCGGGGTCAACGTCACCGTGAAGGACGGCTGGGGGATCCCGCACATGACCGCGACGACCGCGGCGGACGGCACGTTCTCGATCGTCCTCCCGCCGGGGAACGACTCCCTGGTCGTCTCCACGGGCGCGATCACCGGGATCAACCAGACCGGCCCCACGATCATCCGGACGATCCCGATCAACGTCTCGGACGCGAACGGCTACAGCCTCAACCCCCCGAGCCTCGTCGAGTCGTTCTCGGTGCCGAACGGGACGGTCCAGGGGGTCGTCTACCGGAGCACCTCCAACAACTCGACGTACGCCTCCTCGGACGCGGTCGTCCCGGGCGCGAACGTCGCCCTGAAGCCGCTCGGCGGCGGCCCGACGCTCACCGCCGTGTCGGACGCGAGCGGGTCGTACCGGATCGCCAACGTCCCGCCCGGGATCTACGACGTCAGCGCGACGTACGGGGGCGCGACGTACAACGCCAGCAGCGCGACGGTCGGGGGCGGCACCTCCCCCGTGAACGTCTCGATCCCCGTCCCGTCGACGTCCGTCGCGGGGATCGTCGCCGATCGCTCGGGGAAGGCGTACGGCGGCGCGACCGTGACCTTATCGAACTCGAGCGGGGTGGTCGCCTCGACGTTCACCGACGCGGGCGGGGCCTACTCGCTCCCCGGCGTCGCCGCCGGGAGCTACGTCCTCAAGGCGGTCGTCAACTCGACGCTGAGCTCGCCCGGGGTCTCCCTCTTCGTCGGAACAACGGGAGGGTCCGAGACCGAGAACCTCACCGTCTCGACGACCGGCACCGCCACGGTCACCGTCCAGGATCGCGGGGCGCCGGCGGCGGGCGTCCCCGTCGTCTTCCTGCCCGCGCCGACGATGTCGAGCTCGGCCACCGGGCTCATCGGGGCGCTCGAGGGCTCGGCGACGAACACGACCCTCGGCGTGACGGACTCGAAAGGGTCGGTGACGATCTCCCTTGCGCCCGGGGCCTACTCCGCGTACGTCCTCGCGACGGTCGGGGGCTCCTCGGTGGCCGGCCTCGTGCCGATCACGGTCCCCGCGGACGGCGCCCCCGTCACCGCCGAGATCACGCTCCGGCCGGCCCTCTCCCTCTCGGGGAGCCTGACCGGCGCTCCCTCCGCGAGCGGGTCGAGCTCCCTCGTGCTCGCGACCGCGTCGTCCGGCGCGCAGATGATCGCGTGGGGGAACTCGAGCGCCGGCTACTCGCTCCGGCTCCCGGCCGGGAACTATACCTTGCTCGGCGCCTCGGGGTCGACCGCGAACACGTCGGGGACGTACGCCGGGTTCGGCACCGTCCGGCTCGACGGCGCGACGACGCTCGACGTCGCCGTTTCCGCCGCGACCCGCGCCGTCGTCGCGGTCGGGGCGAGCCTTCCGGGCGGCGGGTTCTACCCGGCCGCGGGCGCGAACGTGACGGTGTCGCTCGGCGCGGCGGGGCCGGCGTTCACGGCCGTGGCGTCCGACAACGGCTCGGTCGTCTTCGACCTCCCTTCCTCGGCCCCGCTCTCGTCGGGCGGGTACTGCGTCCAGGCCTCCGCGTTCGGGTTCACCACCGCGGGCGAGTGCGGCCTCTCCGCCGAATCGGTCGCGACGCTCTCCCGGCTCGTGCTCCCGCTCAACTCGGTCCCGGTGCTGCTCACCGTCAACGGCCTCCCGTCGGGGACGCCGGTGACGGTGAACCTCACGGCGGAGAGCTCCTCCGCCGTCAACCGGACGTACACGGGCGGGCCCACGTTCACCTTCTCCCTGCCGCCCGGGACGTACGGCGTCGGCGCGAGCGCGGTGATCGGGAGCGGCACGACCGTCTACCTGCCGCCGAGCGTGCTCTCGACCGTGATCCCGCTCGGGGCGACGCAGTCGAACCTCACCCTCACCGTGGTCCCCCAGATCAACGCCTCCGGGGTCCTCTCGCTCCCGTCCGGCTACAAGGACGCGAACGTGACGGTCTCGCTCGTCGCTCCCGGGCTCCAGTTCGAGGCGAACGGCAGCCAGTACGTGCGCACGCACTACAACGCCACGAACACGACGGTCGGCCTGCGCATCGCGCCCGGGACGTACACGGCGACCGCGACCGCGACAGGGACCGGCGGGACGCTCGTCAACGTCACGCGCGTCACGGTGTACGCGAACGGCACGATCCGGCCCAAGCTCATCCTCAACCGCGCCGGCGCCGATCTCTCGGGGACGCTGATCGCGGAGAACGGCGCGACGGTCGCCGCCAACACGACGGTCACGCTCGTCGGGCCCGACGCGGTCACCGTCGACGCGACCGCGTCGGCGGGGAAGTTCTCGGTCACCCTCCCGCCCGGCGGAACGTACTCGGTGTACGTGAACGTCACGCTCCCCACCACGGGGCCGAACGGGACGTTCAACCAGACCTGGACCGCCGCCCCGGGCGCCTCCTGCAAGGTCTCGGAGGGATCCTCCAACTGCAGCGTCCCGATGTTAGGCGAGGTCCAGCTCGTCGCCCTGCACGGGACCCTCTCGACGTCGGGCGACCCGGGACCGGTGGCGGGGACGGTTCGTCTCGTGGGGCCGTACCCTGAGACGACCGTCACGACGATTAACGCCGCGAACGGGACGTTCCAGGCCAACATCCTCCCGGGGGCCTACTACGTCTACGCCTCCGCGAGTGGGAGCGCGGCCGCGACGTTCACCCGATTGCTCGCGCTCCCGCCGAACCCCACGACGCTCACCCTCGAGCTCCAGCCCGGCTGGACCGACACCCTCACGGTGCTCTCGCCGTCGCCCGGGGAGACGATCGGGCCCGCGAACGTCACGCTCGAGGACTCGTTCGGGAACCGGACGACGTTCTCGGGCGTCGTCCCGGGCTCGCCGGTGTCGATCGTCCTGCCGCTCGGGACGTACTCGATCCACGCCAACGCCACGGGGACGCTCAACGGGGTCGCGGGGACGGCGAGCGGCAACGCCACCGCGCGCGTGGTGAGCGGGAACGTGGTGACGTCGCTCGCCCTCACGGTCCCCGTCTCCCGGACGGTGAGCGCCACGATCGTCGGGCCAACGTCCGCCACCGTCGCCTCGGGCGGAACGGTCACGTTCTCCTTCTCGGTCCGCGCCTCGGGGAACTCCCCGGTGACGGTGACGCCGGTCGGGTCTCCGGCGTTCTGGGCGTTCGACTTCAGCTGGTCGAGCGCGAACGTGACCCCGGGCGGCGCGGCGGTCTCGGGCGAGGTGACGATCCACATCCCGAAGGCAACGAGCGTCTCCCACGCCCCGGTCGCGATCTCGTTCGACGTGGCGAACGGCTCGTCGGCGGGGTCCGTCACGCCGGCGCCGACGGTCAACGTCCTCCCGTACTTCGGGGTGACGCTCACGTCGATCCCGACGACGGTCCTCGTCGGGGAGACGTCGGTCTCCGCGCCGTTCACCGTCACGAACTCGGGCAACACGGTCGAGAGCGTGGCCGTCTCCGTCGTCGACGGGACCCGCCTGGAGGCTCTCGGCTGGACGGTATCGCTCGTCGAGGACGGGACGCCCGTCACTGCCCCGCTCAACCTCACCGCCGACGAGAACTACTCGCTCGACGTCAACCTCTCCGCGTCCGGGACGGCGTTCGCTCCCCCCGGCTCGATCACGGTCTCGGGGACGGTGGTGACGGCGGGCGGCGCGAACACGTCGACGATCACGATGCGGATCCCGAAGGCGACCGTCGGGACCCAGAACGGCAACTCGATCGTCACCGGGCCCGGGGTCACCTCGACCCAGGCGCTCCCCGACTGGGTCGTGCCCCTCCTCGCGTTCGTGCCGGCGATCGCCCTCGCCGTCGGCGTCGTGACGTACCGCTGGTGGAGGACCCGGCGGTGGCGGCGCCGATGAGGCGGGGGCCGGCCGCGTCGGTCGTCGTCGTCCTCGTCGTGCTGGGCCTCCTCGCGGTCGGCCCGGTCCTCCCGGGGGCGCGCGCCGCGACGGCGGGCGCGACCAACCCGCTCGAGGGGAACCTCACCGGGCCCGCGCTCGTCGGGGCCGGCTCCAACGACACCTACTACGTCAACGGGACCGCGACGGGAGTGGCCGCGGGGGCCTCCGTGAGCTGGAACGCGTCGGTCGCGGGCGGCAACACGACCGGCGCGACGGTCGAGCCTGTCTCGGGCGGGATCACCGCCGGGACGCCGTCGAAGATCTACCTCCTTCCCGGCACGACGCTCCAGACGCTGACGCTCGAGGTCGAGCTCAGGACCTCGGGGGGCGGGACGAACTCGACGCTCGACCTGAGCGAGCGGGTGCGCGTCGTCACCCCGATCGTCCTCAAGGCGGTCCTCGTCGCCGGACCGCACGCGGGCGTCCTTCCGTTCACGGTCACGGTCTACCTCGACGGGTCGAAGGTGGGCTCCGTGAGCGTCCCCTCGATGCCCGCCGACACCTCGTACAACCTCACGTTCGACTACCCGTCGACCGGGCTCTCGCCCGGGACCCACACGTTCACGCTCTCCCTCGCGAACGAGCACGGGCTCGTCACGTTCGAGGGCGGCGGGACGGTCCTCTCCCGCTCGTTCTACGTCGCCCCGCCGCCGACCGACCTCGCGCTCTGGATCGTGGTCGGCGTCATCGCGTTCTTCGGAGTCCTCCTTATATTGGCGTCCCGGGTGGCCGCGCGCCGTCGGGGCGGGGCGCGTCGGTAGACGGTCCTCCCGCGGCGGGGAGTCGACGATGGTCCGGGCGGAGCTCAAGTGCACCTCGTGCGGCCGATCGCTGCCGGGCGAGGGCACGACGCAGTTCCCCTGCCCGAGCTGCGGCGAGGCGACGATCGGCCGGTGCGCCCGGTGCCGCGACCAGAGCGTCCGCTACCGCTGCCCGCACTGCGGCTTCGAAGGGCCGTAGGAGGGCCGGAACGATGGGTCGCGTCGCCGTCCTCTTCCGCCTGATGCCCCACGGCGTCGACACCGACCTGGAGCGGCTCGCCCGCGACGCCCGATCGTCCGTGCCGGCGTCGGTGACGGTCCGCGGGAGCCAGATCCGGGACGTCGCCTACGGCCTCCGCTCGCTGCTCCTGTCCGTCGTCATGGACGATGCGGGCGGGCTCCTCGCGTCGACCGAGGAGGCGCTCGCGAAGATCCCCGGGGTCGAGTCGGTCGAGGTGATGGAGGAGGGCCTGCTCTAACCGAGCGGGCCCCGGGTCGCCGTGGACCTCCTCACGCACGTCCTCCTCGCCTACCTCCTCACGTTCGGCATCGTCGGCTTCCACGTCCAGTACCTCGCGGCCGGGGCGCTCGCGGGGGGCCTGCCCGACGGGGACGCCCTCCTCTACCCCCTGTCGCGCCGGTTCCCGATCTTCCGCCATCACGGAATCACCCACTCCCTCACCGGCGTGACGATCCTCGCGACGGTCGGGGCGTTCATCGCCCCGCACCTCGCCCCGGGCTCCGTCCTCGTCTACTGGATCGTGATGGAGGCGGGCGGGATCTCGCACATCCTCGCCGACGGGTTCACGAGCTTCGCGGTGCCGCCGCTGCTACCGTTCTCCGAAGCGGAGCTCCATCTGGACGCCGATCGGGCGATCAACTTCGCCACGCTCGCGCTCTCGATCGCCTCGTTCTACGTCCTCCTCGGCGTCGAACGGAACCACGTCGCCTTCGCCGAGTACCTCCTCACCGTCGACGTCCTGGCCGCGATCTACGGCGGGTACCTCGCCCTTCGGCTCGCGGCCCGGATCCAGATCGGACGGCGGAGGGCCCGCCTCGGCGGGTTCGATCACGTCGTCCCGACGGGGAACCCGTTCGTCTGGCTCCTCGTCACCGAGCGCACGGACGGGGGCCGCCGCTCGACGTCGTACGCCCGCTACGTCTTCGGACGGGGGATCGTCGCGGGCCCGTTCCACGTCGAGGGGCCGCTCGAGGGTCCCGCCCCGGCGGGAGCCCCGCGGACGGCCGACGAGGCGCTCGAGTGGTCGTATCCGCTCGCCCGCCACGCGAGCCGCGTCCTCGACCGCACCTACCACTTCGGGGAGGCATTCCGGGAGCCGGAAGGGACCTGGACCGCCGTCTGGTACTCGCTCGAGTTCACGCTGCTGGGGCGCGCGGCCGGCGTCCGTGTTCGCTTCCCGGCGGGAGCCGGCGCGCCCGTCGTCCGCTCGGGGTTCGTGCGACCGCCGAACGCCGCGGTGTGAGCGAGTCTCGCATCACCGGACCGCGCCGAGGGTGCCTCGCCGCCGTCTCTACGAGATCGGGACGGGGGGACCCCCGCCTCGACCGAAAGTTCCGGGACCGGCCGTCTTACTTGTACGTAGAGAGGTGCGTCGTCCCCTCGTCGTCGACGATGGTGATGCACTCCCCTTCGCACTCGAAGAGGCACGCCTCGCACATGATGCAGTCGGGCCCGTGGATCACCGCGGACTTCTCCCCCCGGAACTGGAACTTCGCCGCGACCTGAGGGTCGTCGACCACGTTCCCGAAGTTGTCCCGGGGCTGCATCTCGAAGACCGTCACCGGACAGACGTCTCGGCAGTGGGCGCACCCCGTGCACTTCTCGAGCGCGACCTCGACGGTGACCATGGGTTCTCCGACCGTCCCACCTAGGCGGGATATATTAATCAACTCGCCTCGGCGGGCAGCGGCCCCCCGGGCGAACGGGTGGAACGGGGGTTCGCGCGGGCCCGGACTCAGGGGATGCCCGTGGGATCCCAGGAGATCCGTTCGCCCGAGGCGAGCGCGTCGAGGCGGGCGACGTCCGCGTCGCCGAGCGAGAAGTCGAGCGCGCCCGCGTTCTCCCGGATCCGGTCCTCGTGGACCGACTTCGGGATCTCGACGATCCCGTGCTCAAGACCCCAGCGGATCAGGACCTGCGCCACGGTCCTCCCGTGGGCCCGGGCGATCTCCTCGAGGACCGGCTCGCGGAGCCGGCGGCCGCGCGTGAGAGGTGAGTACGCCTCCAGCCGGATCCCGTGCGTCGCACAGTACGCGACGAGCCCCGGGTCGTAAACGAACGGGTGGAACTCCACCTGGTTGACCGCCGGGACGACGCGGGCGCGCGCGAGCAGCTCCTCGAGGTGCCGCACGGTGTAGTTGCTAACGCCGATCGCCCGGCACAGTCCCTCCCCGCGCAGGTCCTCGAGCGCCCGCCAGGAGTCGAGGCGCTCCTGGGGGGAGTTCGCGCGGGGCCAGTGGATCAGGTAGAGGTCGATCGGACCCAGCCCGAGGAGGTCCGCGCTCTTCCTCGCCGCCGCGCGGGCCGGCTCGTAGCCGTGGTCGGAGTGCCAGAGCTTCGT
>JASIEC010000094.1 GCA_030046135.1 Thermoplasmata archaeon
CGCGGACCCTCGTCTGGAAGCTGTACTCTCACGACACGCCTCCCGATCTCTCGAGCGCCCTCGCCGATGCGGGATGGCGTCGCCGGCCGCACGAGACGCTCATGATAGTCGACCTGGCCCTCGAGATTCCGTCGTCCCCCCGGGCGAAAGGCCTGAGAGTCGAGCCGGTCGGAGACGACGACCAGTTTCGAGACTACGTCTCGGTCGATCGCAGCGTTTTCGGAGCGGGGCCTTCCTCCGCGAGTGCCCCGCCCCCGAAGCGTCCCCTCGATCCCCGGATCGGCCTCTTCCTCGCGTACGTCGACGGGACCCCGGCGTCGATCGGTCGGGCCGAGTACGAGCCGGGCCAGGCGCTCGCGGGTCTCTTCGGAGGTGGGACCCTGCCGGCGTACCAACGTCGCGGGATCTACCGGGAACTTGTCCGGATCCGTCTCGATTGGTCGCGGGCGCGAGGGGCGCTCGCGGCGTTCACGGAGGCGGTGGACACCACCAGCCGGCCGATCCTGGAACGCCTCGGCTTCGTCGCGGTCTCGGGCATCGAGTCCTGGACGTGGGACGGCGAGCTGAGCTCAACCCGAAGTTGAGAGCGGCTCATCGGGGCCCTCCCACGGGACGAGCGTCTGCCTCCGCGAGCCGATCCGGGGGACCGAGGGGCCCCCGGCGGCCCCGGGCCGGGCGAGCGAACAGTCGTCGGCCTTTCCGGAAAGAGAGATAGCCCGAGCGGAGTGAGGGGGTCCGTGTCCGAGTCGGTCGTCGAGGGGCGCGACGTCTGGAAGACGTACGGCACCGGGGAGACGGCGGTCAACGCGCTGCGCGGCCTCAACCTCCAGATCCGCCGGGGTGAGATCCTGGCCGTGATGGGACCGTCGGGATGCGGCAAGACGACGTTCCTGAACTGCTTCAGCGGCCTCGACGACATCTCGAAAGGCCAGGTGCTCGTCGAGGGAACCGACATCCACGCGATGCCGGACGACCGGAAGAGCGAGTACCGGGCGCGACGCACGGGGTTCGTGTTCCAGTCGTACAACCTCCTGCCCATCCTGACCGCCGAGGAGAACGTCGAGATGCCGCTCCTCATCGCGGGTCGGGGCGCGAAGGAGGCCCGCTCCGCGGCGCGGGAGATCCTGACCCGGATGGGACTGGGGGAACGCCTGAAGCACCGACCGTCGGAGCTGTCGGGCGGACAGCAGCAGCGGGTCTCGCTCGCCCGCGCCCTGGTCGCGCGTCCGGCGATCGTCTGGGCCGACGAGCCGACCGGCAACCTCGACGCGGAGGGCTCGCACGAGGTCACGGAGCTGCTCCGCTCGCTCAACCAGCAGTTCCAGCAGACGATGGTGGTCGTGACCCACGACGCGGGGGTCGCCGCGGCGTGCGATCGAACGCTGAGGATGCGCGACGGTCAGTTCGAGACCTGAGGTCGGTCACCGATGGCGGCGCTGGGGATCGGCGGACTGCTGCTGCTGATCCTGTTCGTGGTGTTCGTGGTCACGCTGGTCCTCGCGATTCGCCACCGCCTCGCGGTCCGGATCGCGATGCGCAACGTGCGTCGCGGGAAGGTACGGACCGCCCTCCTCGTCGCGGGGCTGCTCATCGGGACGACGATCATCTCGGGGAGCCTGATCGTCGGGGACACCGTCGGCTCGCTCATCACGCACTACTCCTACCTCGGCGCCGGCTACGTCGACGAGTCGATCACCGGCACCGCCCCGTCGGGCGGGCCGCTCTACTTTTCGTACTCGGTGTACAACGAGACCGTCAATCGGACCGCCGGCTACGACAGGATCTCAGGGCTCGCCCCGATGATCGTCGACCTAGGGTCGGTCTACGATCGGACCACCGGCGTCCCCGAGACGAACCTCAACCTCATCGGGGTGAACGGCAACCAAAGCACCCAGCTCGGCCCGTTCGTGGCGCAGAACGGGAGCTCGCTCGAGGGACCGACCACCGGAGCGTTCCTCGACCAGCAGACGGCGAGCGCAATCAACGCGAGCGTCGGCGACACGCTCGTCGTCTACGGCCACCAAGCGCTCACGCTCACCGTCCAGGCGATCGTCGAGCCCAACGTCCGGGGCGCGTTCATCACCGCGGGGCTCGCGCCCGGCGACGTCTGGGTGTCGCTCGCGGCCGCGCAGTACCTCGAGAACGAGTCCGGGGACATCAACTACATCGCGATCACGAACGTCGGTAGCCAGGCGCAGGGGGCCGCCTCCTCGGGGGCGGTCGGCAGCTACCTCAACTCGACGCTCGCGGGGCTCCTGTCCTCCCAGGGCCTGGTCGTCGGGACCCCCCTCGAGACCTCGCTCACGCAGGCATCGAACTCGGGGTCGGACCTCGCGACGATCTTCCTCGTCCTCGGTCTGTTCTCGATCATCGCCGGCGCCCTCCTGATCGTCGGGATCTTCGTGATGCTCGCCGAGGAGCGCAAGGGCGAGATGGGGATGCTCCGGGCGATCGGGCTCAACCGGAGGGACCTCGTCTACACCTACTACTTCGAGGGGGTCGTGTACGCCGCCGGGAGCGCGCTCGCGGGCATCTTCGTCGGGGTCGCCGCCGGGTACTTCCTGGTCTATCTCGCCGGATTCATCCTTCGCAACGACGGGCTCCCCGCGAACGCGATCGTCCAGTCGTTCACGGTCACGGGCCAGAGCCTGATCGTCGCGTACGTCGCCGGATTCCTCCTCACGGTCGCCACGGTCGTGGTCGCGTCCCGCCGCGCGAGCCGCCTCAACATCGTCCGCGCGATCCGGGACATCCCCGAGCCGCCGCCGGCGCTCCGTGTCTACACGTGGCTCGCGGTGCTGGGCGGCGTCTTCGCGGCGATCGGGGCGCTGGTCTACGCCGCGACCTACCACGGCACCTCCAACGGGTCGGAGCCGATCCTTGGGGGGGCGCTCGTGATCCTCGGAGCGGGACTTGTCGCCGCGCGGTTCCTGAAGAACCGGCCGGTGTTCACGGCGTCCGGCCTCGCGCTGGTCGTCTGGACCGGGACCGAGAGGCTGCACACCCTCCTCTTCGGGTCGAGCCACACCGGCGGGATCTTCGTCCTGTTCACCGAGGGGATCTTCCTCGTGGGGGGCGCCCTGATGATCGTCCTGTTCAACGCCGACCTCCTCGCGCGCGGGCTCCGGGGCCTCCTCGGCGCGCGGGGCACCGCGAGCCCCGTCCTGCGCGTGGGCCTGGACTACCCGACCCGGCAGCCGACGCGGACCGCGGTCAGCCTGACGATCTTCTCGCTCGTGGTCTTCACGATGGTCGCGACGGCCGGGTACGGCTCGACCCTGCAGGGGAGCCTGGCCAGCGAGGTCGCGAGCCAGTCGGGCGGGTACACGTTCTTCGGCTACTCGCAGAACCCGATCCCCGAGATCTGGAACGACATCCACTCGAACGCGACCCTCGCCCCGGAGTTCACGAACGCGGGCACGGTGGCCACCGGGACGGCGGAGGTGTACGTTCCGGGGTACGCCAAGAACCCGTACCAGGACTCGGTCTACGCGCCTCCCACGAACCAGTCCGGGCCGTCGTCGTTCTACGACACCGAGGCATTCCCGTTCCTGTCGACGATCAACGGAACCGGCGCCGCCGCGACGTTCCAGCTGGTCGCCTCCGACCCGAACGACGCGGTCGTGGACGCGAACTACGACGCGTCCACCGGAAGCCTCGCCGGGTCGAGCGCGGGCGGCCACCCGATCCTCACCGTCGGCACGACGATCCGGGTCACCTCGCTGTCGGGCTCGGCGTCCGCCAACGTCACGGTCGTCGGGATCCTGAAGCAGTCGATCATCCCCGGCGTCTGGCTCAACTCGGCGACCGCGACGGCCCTCGGCTACTCGGTGCAGAACGGCTATTTCCTGACCGTCGCACCCGGGATCTCCGCGACGACGGCCGCTCAGGATCTGAAGCGGGCGTTCTTCGCCGACGGCCTGGTCGTCGTCGACATCGAGGCGGTCCTCGCCTCGTCGATCGGCACGACCCAGGGGTTCATCGGCCTGCTCGAGATCTTCGTCGGGCTCGGCCTCGCGGTCGGGATCGCCGCGATGGGGATCCTCGCCCTCCGGGCGGTCGTGGAGCGCCGGCGGGATATCGGCATGCTCCGCGCCACGGGCTTCACGCAGGGGATGGTGCTGCGCTCGTTCCTACTTGAGTACTCGTACGTGACGCTCGTCGGGATCGCGATCGGGGCGTCGCTCGCGCTCCTCGTCGTCTACAACTCATCGATCAGCCCCGTCGCCTCGTCGGCCGGCATCACCAACTTCGTCGCGCCCTGGCTCACGGTGGTCGAGATCGTGGTCGTCGCGTACGGCCTCGTGCTGATCGCGATCGCCGGCCCGTCGCTCCGCGCTGCCCGGCTCGCGCCGGCCGAGGCGGTCCGCGTCACCGAATGACCCGGCCGGACTCCGGGGCGAGCGCCCTCGGAGACTCGCCTCGTTGTCGGAGAGGCCCGCGACGCGAGCTCGTCGCGAGCGTCGAGGACGGCGTGGGGCCGCACCGCGACCGCTCCCCCGCGAGAAGGAACGGGCCCGCCGGGACCCGAACCCGGGCAAAGTCCGGGCGGACTCTCGCGATCGACCGTGCGCGGTCTCGGGGCGACGGCACTCTCGTGACTTTACTTTTGGTAAAGACTATTTACTCAGGAAGTGTAGCGTGCACGTGGCGAGCACCGCGACGGTCAGCTCCAAGGGCCAGATCACCCTCCCGAAGCGGCTGCGCGACAAGCACCACCTGGAAGAGGGCGAGCTCGTCCTTGTTCTCGAGACCAAGGACGGCGTCCTCATCCGTCGGGGCAGGAAGAGCCTCCGCGGGCTCCTCCGGGGGAGGATCGACGCTCGGCGGGCCGAGAAGGAGATTCGCGCCCTTCGCAAGGAGTGGCGGCTCTGACCGGGGCGGTCATCGACACCGTGGCCCTCATTGGGCATCTGAACGACTCGCTTCCGAAGGGTGCGGCCGGCCTGTTCCGCGCCGCGGAGAACGGAGAGGGCGTACTCTTCCTGCCGGAGATCGCCCTGGGCGAATTCGCCTATCTGGCCCTCCGGGGGAGGCTGGGACTTGAGCATCCGAGGGGACTGGTAGAGGAGGTCGTCGATCAGATCCGGGCCGGCGGTTACATCCGGCTGTCGACCCTGGACGCCGCCGGCTGGGGAGTCTTCTTGGACCTGGACGTCCCCGAGCTTCACGATCGGTTAATCGCCGCCGACGCTGTAGCGCGCCGAGTTCCTCTGGT
>JASIEC010000095.1 GCA_030046135.1 Thermoplasmata archaeon
AGACCCTCCAGCGGCGCTCCTGGGAATAGGGGATCTGGTCGGCGAGCCCGTCCCATCGAGTGTGCCAAGTGCGCTGGTGCGGCGGCTGCGAGCCCGATCCGAGCCCAGGGCGTGCGAGCTCGCCCTCCGATTCGGGCGAGCCGGGAACAGCGGGATGGGGGGCCGAGGAGCGAGCTGTGGACCCAGCCGCCGCTTGAGGACGGAGGGGAAGCCGTACTGGCCTACCGGCGTGACCTGCCTTCGTCCGCCGCCACGACACAGCGGGCCGGCCGTCGTCAGTGGCCCGGCGCTCACTGGCCAGCCCGTGGACTCCCTGTTCTGGTCCTCCACGGCCTAGGAGTCAGGCCGTTCCAGCGCACCTAAATCGGGGGCCGGCCGTCGCCGTGAGGCGAGCCCGGGGGGATATGACTTTTCAGGCGAGGTCGCCCCGCTCGGGGTCGCGCCTCTCGATGCGGGGCCGAAGGTCCCGACCCGGTTTTTTACTATTGGCTAACGGTTCGGAGGCCCCGATGCGCTCCACGCGGCGCAGCGATACATGCCGACACTTCGGCGATCCAAGCTGAGAGGCCAATCGGCGACGTCGTCCCGCTGTCCCCGTTAGTAATCCCGTGGGTCCAGGCCCTCGGTTTGCCCTCGGGAGTGCGCTAGCACGAAGAACACCGCCGCAAAACCGAGGAGCGGTATCGCCAGCGCGACCTCGCCGACCACGAACTCACCCGGGGTGGCCCAGTAGCAGCCAAACTCCCGGGCGCAAAGGAGAATCCTGTGGTCATAGGTGAAGAACGGGGGGATGGCGACCACGCACCACATGAAGACGAAGACCGAGGCCCCGACGAAGAACCTCTGTCCCCGGCTGCCCAGCTTGGACCACCAGCTCCTCGGTTTCCCGACGAAGGGCTCCTCTCTCCCCACGGACAAGGGTACCGCCCTCGATGGAATGGCACGAGTGAGCGCCTAAAACGGCTCTGAGGCCCGGCCCCTCCGAAGTCCGGGACCACTCGCCCGGGCGCGAAGTCGGGGGGACGAGGTCCGAATCAACCGCGAGAAGTGGGCAGACCCTGGACCCTTGCGACCGTCTGGGTCGCGGCTTACCTGACGTGGCGCTCCGCGACGCCGGCGCAGAGGGCGATGAGGGGGCGAGCCAGCTCGAGCGTCCGGACCACGCCCCGGGAGAAACTCTTACGGCCCTCGGGCGCTGAGTCTGCCTCGAATGCCGCCATAGCTCAGTTGGTAGAGCGGCTGATTTGTAATCAGCAGGTCGGGAGTTCGACTCTCTCTGGCGGCTTTGCGACGGTTCGCCGGCGCATCGACCGCCGGTCGGAGGTGGGTCACCGAGGTCGGTGGGCCGGGATCCCCCGAGATCCTGGAACCGTCCCCGGGGTCGCTCCCATGAGCAATCGTAGGTCGGCGAGTCACGGCCGCGACGCGGAGAACATGATCGCGACCGATACGTTGGCGCCCTCGACCTTCACGGTCCGTGGCACGCCGACGTGGGTGTAGCCCGGGATCGCGCCCACCTGGTAGCCATGGGTGCCGTTCGGGATCTCGAACGATACGTTGGTCAGGTTTGTGCTACGAAGGACGCCCGCGATCCGGACGCTCCAGACCGTGCCCGAGGGAAGGCCGCTCTCCGTGAACGTCACCTCGTACGGTCGCACGAACTTGAGGGCCACCGAGACGCTCCGCTCGGTGACCACGAACGAGCCGACCAACGGGAGGTCGATTCCCCCGCTCGTCGCCGTGATCGTGTCGCCGGGGAGGCTCTCGACCGCGTACGGATAGGTCCCGGGGGAGAGCCCGGCCAGGTCGAGCGTCCGCCCCGAGGAGCAGACGGAGACGCCGATCGAGACGCACCAGGAGTGGGGGGCCGGTAGGCCGGTCTCGTGGAAGGCGATCCGGTACGTGGCGCCCCGGACGAACGTGAACGCCTCCGTCGGACCGCTCCCGCCCGTCCCGTTGAGGACGACCGAGCCCGTCGCGGCGAGGCCGCTGACCCGCTCTCCGACCGGGCCGAGGAGGAGGTAGCTGTACGTTCCCGCGGGCTCCTCGAAGCTGAGATCGCTCGAGGTCGCGACGTGCGCGACCCCGTTGAGCACGAGGGTCCACGACACCCCGTAGGGGAGGGTGCCCTGGTCGGAGAACGTGAGGAGGCTGTACGGGATCGGGGTGAACGCGACCTCCACGACCGCCCCTCCTCCGGTGACCTCGAGGTCCGAGACCGTCGGAGAGGCGTCGAACCCCGAGGCGGGCACGACCCGGAACGTGTAGTTCCCGTCGATGACCGTGAAGTTGATCGCGCCCGCCCCTCCCGAGACGCGGTCCGATCCGGCGATCGGGGCGCTGAGGTTCTCGGACCCGCCAAGCCAGTCGGTCCCGTTGACGATCTCGAGGGTCGAGGAGCCGACGTTCGCGACGGAGAGGTTGGACGTGCCGACGTTGAGGACGATCGGACCCGGCGCGACGCCCGCCGGGATCGTTCCGACGACGTCCCGTTGCGTGCCGTTGAGCACCGAGAGGTTGCCGCTGCCCCCGTTGCTGACGTACACGTAGCCGTTCAGCGGGTCGTAGCAGAGCCCGTCGGGGCCGGAGCCGACCCGGACCGACGCGAGGATCGAGGAGCTCGGAGGGGCAAGGAGATCCACCGCGCCGTCCGTGCCGCCGACCGCGACGAACAGATCCCCCGTCGCGGTGTCGACGGTGATCGCGGCCGGCCGGCTTCCGTTTCCGAGGGAGATCGTTCCCGACACGGTGTCGGACGCGGGGCTCACGACGGAGAGGTTTCCCGATCCCGCGTTCGCAACGTAGACGAGGCCGTTGACGGGATCGTAGGCGATCGCGTCGGGATCCTCGCCGACCGTGAGCGTCGAGAGCACGGTGAGAGTGTGCCCGTCGACGACCGTCACCTCCCCGGCGCCCCCGCCCACCTGGTCGACGACGAAGACCTGGTCCTCGGCCGGCGCGGCGACGAGAGCACCGGGGTCGTCGCCCACCCCGACCGTACCCACGAACCCGTCCGTCGAGGCGTTCAACACCGTGAGGTTGTCCGAGAGCCCGTTCGCGACGAACAGGTCCCCGTCGGAGGGGTTCAGGGCGAGCCCGTCCGGACCGCCGCCCACCCCGATCGAGACGTAGACGGCGTTCGTCCCGTTGAGCACGGTGAGATTGTCGTCCCCGGGGAGGGCGACGTAGGTGAGCCCGCTCGCGGGATCGAACACCTCGGCCGAGGGGCTCGAGGGTAGGGGCACCTCTCCCACGACGCCGTCCGAGACGACGGTCTGGAGGTCAACGCTCCAGAACGCCCCGTTCCCGAGACCGGATTCCTGGAACGAGAGCGTCCGCGGGAGCCCGAGCTGGAGCGCGATCGTCACGTTCGCGGTCGTGATATCGACCGATCCCGTCGGGGTCACCGCAAGGTACCCCGGCCCGGCCGTGTCGGCGTAGCTGTAGGCGCCGGAGGTCTCGAGGAACGAGATCGCCCCGTGGCCCGACTCGGTCGTGTTCGTCAACGTCGTCCGTGGGACCGCCGACGCGGCGCCCCCGTCGGAGTAGCTCCCGTTGACCACGGTGAGCTCGTCCGAGTCGCTCGTCGCGACGTAGAGCTCCCCCGAGGAGGTGTTGTTCACCGCGATCGAGATCGTCCCGCTCGGCACGGGGAAGGTCCCGGTGACCGTGTCGGTCGTGGTGTTCACGATCGACACCTGGCGCGAGGCGTTGAGCCCGACGTAGGTGTCGTTGTTGAGGCCGTCAAAGAGAGCCGAGCCCGCGTACGGCCCCACCGAGATCGTCTCGATCTGGGACGTGTCGTTGGGATCGACGACGTAGACACCGCCCGTCGGACCGTCGTTCGGTACGTAGAGATCGCCCGAGACGTTGTCGAGCGCGGGGGTCTCGGGCTCCGATCCGCTCGGCAGCGGGATCCAGCCGATCGTGCGATTCGTCGACGCGTTCACGATCGTCAGGTTCGACGAGCCGAAGTTGGAGACGTACAGGAACCCCGTCCAGGCGTCGTACGTCAGCCCGACCGGCTCGACCCCGACGCGGATTGTCCCGGCCGACGCCACGCTCGTGCCGTTGATGATCGTCAGCGTGCCACGGCCCGGGACTCCCGAATCGGCGACGTAGAGGGTGTCGTTGATCGGGTCGATTGCGATCCCCTCCGGTGTCTTGCCGACCGGGATCGTCGTGTCCACCCGGTCGGTCGTCCCGTTGATGACCGTGACGGAGTTCGAGAGCGAGTTCGTCACGTAGACGAAGCCGTCGTACGGGTCGAGCGCGAGCCCGACGGGCCCTCCCCCGACGGGGATGTACGCGACGAGCGTGCTGTTGGTCCCGTTCAGGACCGCCACCGCGTCCGCGTCGGCGATCGCTACGTAGACCTGATCGTTGACGTAGTCGTAGAGGACGCCGGACCCTCCTCCCCCGACGTCGACCGTTCCGACCACCGCGTCCGAGGTCCCGCCGAGGGTCACGTTCCAAGTGGTCCCGTTGGGGAGACCCACCTCGGTGAAGTTGACATCGTACTCGGGCGAGACCGCCATCGCCGGCGACGGAACGACGGACGGCCCTGGACTCGCTCCGCCCCGGAGTGGAGGGGTGGCGACGTCGGACGCTCCGTGGGACGGCAACGAGACCGCCCCCAGCGTCACGAGGAACGCCAACGAGACAGCGGCGACGCTGGGCCACGCCGGCCCCATCGCCTCGGGAGAGGCCGCGGGACTCTTAGGGGTTCCTGCGAGCGGCGAGGGCCCGACTGCCGCTCCCCCCGGCCGAACCCGACGGAGCGATCGCACAGTCGGGCTGGCGAGCGCGGCCAACCTGTCGGCCGAAGGATGTGCCCGCAGAGAAGTGCGAATCCCCGGGCCGGGAGACGGCCCCCGCCGGCCCCGCCTCAGCTGAAAATGAGGCTGAGCGTCCCTGAGAACGACGAGGACGGCGAGATGATCGTGATGTTCATCGAGGCGTTCGTGCTTCCGGGGTTGCTCCCGCTGCCCGGGATCGTGAGCGGCGTCTGGGCGTAGGTGATCGCGAATCCCGTGGTGTTCGTGGTCACGCCGTGCACGGTACACGCCGATGCGTTGTAGTTCGGGATGGGGAAGTCGAACGTCTGGTTCGCCCCCGTCGAACTGTTGAACCCGTAGTAGGCGACCTTCGGGTCGATATTGAGCCCGCAGACGTCGTTCGGGGCGAAGACGACGATCTCGCCGACCTGGACGGGAGGGTTGGACGAGGGGAGGAACAGGTAGGCGACGACCCCGCCCACGAGCAGCAGGACGAGCACCACGACGATGACCGTCACGAGCCCGGAGCGTCGCCGGGGAGGCGGGGAGATCGGTCCGGAGGACGACGCCGACGCGGGGGGAAGGGGCGTCGAGGGCGGCGGAGCGGAGACGCTCGGCGACCCCGACGTCGAGGGCCGGCTCACGGGGGCGCCGCAGTACTGGCAGAAGGCCGACCCCGGGGATAGGGGAGCCCCGCAGGCGGTACAATTCGAGGCGCTCAAGGTTGGACCGAACCAGCCGTACCGTGGGGAGTATTTCTAGAAACGTCCCGAGTTCGCGAACTCGAGATCGACCATGGACGGCTCCTCCGTCATCCCGCCAGGTCGGGAGGCGCCGTTCGAGGGCGTCCCTCCCCTCCCGGGGGGGTGGGTGTCCGATAGCATCTCCAGTAGAGCAGGGCGACCACTGGGAGGAGGGCGAGCGCGAAGACAGCCCCCGCGTCCGCGAGTCCGACCCGATCGGAGAGCTCCGCCACCCCCACGGTCGGGACGGCGAGCGCGAGGTACCCCGCCAGGTAGAATCCCGCCAGCATGCCGTCCCGGGCTTCTTCGGGGGCGATCCGGTCGCTCAGCGTGACGCTCCCCATGAACGTGAGGCCGACCGCGCCGCCGAGCGATGTCGACACGATCGCGAGGAGCCCCCAGCTCCGCCAGGGGAGGATGACGACCAGGGCGACCAGCGCGACGAGCAGGGCGGGGAATCCGAGCAAGAGGGCTCGCCGGTCGCGTAGGTCGAACGTCGCGAGCTGCATCAGCGCCGCCGTGCCGAACATCAGGCAAACCACCGCGCCGGCCGCGATCGGGGCGGAGGCCCCGAGCCCGGTGCGAACGTACGACGGGACGAGGGCGGCGAAGAGGCCGTAGATCGAGTAGCAGGCGGCGATCCCTCCGACCGCGACCCAGAACGGCCGTCGCACGCTGGGCGGGACGGCGATGCGCGGGAGCAGGAACGGCCGGGCCGTTCCTCCTCCGACGGCGGTCTCGGGGATGGCCGCGAGGGCGAGGACGCCGACCGCGCTCGCCAGCACCGGGAGGAGGTAGACCCAGCGCGTGGGGTCCGGCCCAAATTCGACCAGCAGGGCGCTCAGGAGGACCCCCAGCGCGAACGCGCCGAAGTTCGCGGCGACCGCGACCCGGGCGACGTGGTGCTGGTCCCGAGACGGCTCGAGGTCGCTCATCGCCGCGGTCGCGACACTCGTGGTCGCGCCGACCGCGAGCCCTGAGATGAACCGCGCGAGGGCGAGCGCGAGGAGGCCCGGCGAGAACGCGAAGACCACGGCCGCCAGCGCCGTGAACGCCATGCCGAGGCGTAGGACGCTCTTTCGCCCGAGTCGCTCGGCTTGGGGAGCCACGAAGAACAGCGTGAGAAAGACCCCCGGGGTGTACGCGGCGAACATCAGCCCGAGGGCGCCCGACGAGAAGTGGAACTCCGCCTCGTAGCGAGGATAGAGCGGTGTCGGAACCGCGGCGGCGAACGCCGTCACGGCGAGAACGTAGGCGGTCCAGCGGAACGCACCGCGAGGCCCCCGGACGAGACCGGCGGTCCGGGGGCTCGGGGCTACTTCCGCCGGGGCCGATGCCATGCTCTCCTTCCCCGGCGGACCGCGCGCGCCGCCTCCTCCCGCGAGGGGACCGCGGCTCGCCGGCTCACGCTGGGCCCGGAGCCTAGGACATCGCGGTTATGGGCGAGCCGGTCCCCCGCTCGCGGGCGCACCCTGGGGAGGCCCCGCCGCAGGGCGGCCCAGAGGGGCCCGGGGCGGGTCGGCCTTCGAGAGACCCCAAGCGGCCCTCCGCCGGCCCCGGAGGGACGACCGGCCCGAAGGGCCGGCCCCCTCCCCCGATCCGTTCTCGCGGATCGGGCTCCTCTCTGACTCTCGCTAGTTCAGGCTCAGCGCGACCGTCACGTTGCGGTCCACGACCGTCACCGTGCCGCTCGAGGGGCTGATCGAGCCCCGACCGTACGTCACCGCCGCCGTGTAGTTGTACGCCCCGGGGGTCTCGTAGAAGACGAGCGAGTGGCCGCTCGTCGTCTCGGTGACCCCGTTAAGCGTCACGGACCAGGTCACCGCCGCCCCGTGCTCGGTGAGGTCGAACGTCACCGTGTACGCGGTGATCGGGAGCGGGAAGTAGTCCCCGCCCGTCTGGATGTAGCCGTACTCGTCGTACGGAAGGCCGCTTCCCGGGACGTAGTCCGCCCAGTAGTTGCCTCCCTGCCACGTTCCCACGATCGCCCCCGCGAGGCGGTAGCCGTTGAACGTCGTGGCGTACGAGGCGGGCTCGACCGACGAGAGGTTCCAGCTCTCCGCGTTCACCTGGTACGTCCCGTAGAACATGTTCGCATCGGGGGCGTACGCGGTGATCGACGTGTCGACGTAGTTGTTGTAGATCAGGTCCCCGGCCTCGAAGGCGAAGATCGCGATCGGGGGCCCGTTCGAGACGCCGTCCCCGGGGTACATCGTCGGGGTGAGGACGGTGCTGTTGACGAACGTGTTGCCCCAGATGACGTTCCCCGTCGAGGCGTTCGGGTTGATGCCGGCGAGGACGAGCGAGCTGCCCTGGCTGACGAACGTGCTGTCACCGACGAGGTCCTGGGAGCCGCCCCAGATGACGACGTTGGCGAGCGGCAGGAAGCCGGTCGGTCCGTAGTCCTCATAGAAGAACCACCCGGAGATCCCCTGCGCGTTCCAGATCGAGACGTGCGACGCGTCGAAGATCTCGAACTGGAGGTTGTTGCTCGAGGGGAGCCCCAGCTCCGACAGGACCGGCTGGTAGTTCGGCTGGTACGTGACGTTGAGCAGCGACGGATCGTTGAGGTCCGTGTACGCCGTCGTCCCCGAGAGGAGGACGCCCGGGAACACCTGGTACAGGTAGTCGTTGAACTGCCCGAACAGGGGGTTCAATCCGCCCTTGGCGGGGTTGTTGTCGAGAACGTAGGGGCTTCCCGCCGTTCCTCTCCCGCTCGAGGAGATCGCGGCGATCTGCCCGTTGTTCCACGCCACGAGGGGCGTGTACACGCCCTCCTTCTGGTCCGCTCGGAGGTTGAAGTTGAGCGAGGCGACCTGGCCCGCCCGGGCCGACGCGGTCGTCGTGATCGGGGCGTAGTCGCTCAGCATCGCCTCGAACGTGTACGACCCCGGCGGGAGCACGTAGTCGACCGAGCTCGCGGTCTGGGTCGGGGCCCACGCGGCATAGCTCGGGTTGATCGCGCTGCCGGGCGACGCGAAGACGAACGCGTTGGACGGAGAGAGGGGCCCCGCGAACGTCGCCTGGCCCGCGTTCCCTCCGGGGGTGGCGTTCCAGAGGGGCGTGACGAGCGACGGGCCCGCGTTGAGGTGGACGGTGCCGGGAGAGGTGTACGTCTCGGCGATCCCTTCGGACGTCTCGCCGGTCTCGCCCCCGACGTTCCACGCCGAGGGGGCGTTCGCGTACTTGCCCGTCGAGCTGTTGAGGTACTGGAGGCTCTCCGAGCCGCTGATCCCGTAGATCGAGGTGGTCGTCCCGCCGCCCGGGCCCCCGAGCATGATCTCGGCGTCCCAGGGGATGAAGCCCGTCGGCGTCACCTGCGAGCCGTCGACGAGGTACGGGGCGAGGGGCACGGTCCCGATCGCCTTCGAGGAGTTGAACAGCACCGTGTCGTAGACGCCCGCGGCCTCGCTCCGGCCCGTGACCCCGTTCACGATGTCGTAACCGAACCGGACCGTGGAGTAGGCGTCGCCGGTCGAGACGATGTTCGTGACGCTCGAGTTGAGGTAGAGGTGGACGGTGAGCGGGTAGCTGATCGCGAACGTCGGGCCGAAGTCGTAGTAGTACTCGGGGTACACCGGCGTTCCGTTGTAGGAGTAGAGGGTCCCCGGCGCGAGGGAGACCGCGGGGGAGGAGAAGTTCCAGATGTTCGAGAGGAACGTCACATCGCCGGGGGATGGGAAGTTGAAGTAGAGGACGTTCTGCGTCCAGAAGCTGTAGTTGCTCGAGCTCCCCGCGGTCGCGCCGGACATCACCGCGTTGAGCTGGACGCCGAACTCGTTGTCGGCGGCGTTCGTCGAGGCCGCCCCGTCGTTGTCCAGGAGGAAGTTGTCGACCGGGCTGTTGAGGCTGATCGTCCCCTCCCAGCTCTGCGTCTCGAGGCTGAACGCCTGGGCCGTGCCGGTGGTGTTGCGCACGCCGAACGTCCCGAGGCCGAACGGCGCCGGGGTCACGACGTTCGGGGTCACGACGCCGTCCTGCATCGTGGTCGATCCGAGAAGATTGGGAAGAGAGACGGCCTGGATGGGGATGTGGTCGGTCTGGGCGGTCGAGAGGATCTTCTGCTCCAACGCCGCCCCGGAGGGATTGGACAGGATCGTCGGCGCGGCGCCCCCGGCCGACAGGGCTCCGGGCTCCGCGGGCCCGAGGGCGGCGGCGACGTGCGGGGCCACCGCGGAGGCCGAGACAGACATCAGGACCATCGTTCCGGCGAGCGCCAACGCTCCAAGAATCGCTCCCCTCACGGCGCGCATAGTGGCGCGGCGAAATTCCGGAGGCGTATAACACCTCCGAAACTGAGACTTCGTATCCGAACTGTCACCCCGTCTCGCGGGCCGACGACGCCCGAGGGGAGCCCTTCCCGGAGCCCCCCGCTCCCCCGGTCGGAGCCGGGAGTTCGAGGACGCCGGGGCCGGCAACGTTTTGGACGGACCCCAGGTGGCGACGGAGATGGTGGCGAGACGCCTCGCGTCGGCCCTGGGATTCGCCCGTCGGATCGCCTGGCTGCTCGCGGCGTTCGGCGGGGTCTACGTCTTCGCGTCGGTCGGGTTCTACGTCCTCGAAGCGTCCCGCTACTCCCTCTTCAACTCGTTCTACTGGTCGATCGTGACGCTCGGCACGGTGGGATACGGGGACATCGTCCCCACGACCGTCGGGGCGAAGGTGCTCACGATGGCGGTGATCGCGATGCAGGTATTCCTGCTGAGCTACCTGCTCAGCGTGCTCACGACCGAGGGGGCGGAGGAGTCCCAGCGCCGCGCCCTGGGGCTCTTCGGAACGGACATGACCGGGCACATCGTGGTCCTGGGGTACGGCGGCGTCGGGCGGTCGGCCGTCCGGGAGCTGCTCGTCCAGGAGCAGAAGGTCGCGGTCGTCGCCGAGCGGGCGGACGAGGTCCCGAACCTCCGGACCCTGGGGCCCCCGAACCGCCTGTTCGCCACGTTCGGCTCGCCCGTGGAGCCCGACATCCTCCGGCGGGTCAACGTTCCGGCGGCGCACAGCGTGATCGTGGCGACGGGCGACGACGCCCAGAACATGATCGGCGCCCTGAACGTCCGGGTCCTCGCCCCGACGATGCGGATCGTCGTCGCCGTCAACCGGCCCGAGCTCCGGGAGACGCTCCGGGCGGCCGGGGTCACGTACGTCGCGAGCCCGGAGGACACGGGCGGCCGGCTCTGCGCCAGCGCGGCGTTCGAGCCCGAGGTCGCGCACGCGATCGAGGACATGGTCTCCGCCGAGGTACGGGCGGACATCCAGGAGTTCGTCCTCCGTCCCACCACCCCGATCTCGGAGCAGACGTTCGGCGAGGCGGAGGGGATCGTCCGCGGCTCGACCGGTTGCATCCTCATCGGCTACGCCCGCCCGCGAGCGGACGGCGAGTTCGACACGTTCGTGGGTCCCCCGCCCGCCCAGCGCCTCGCGCCGGGGGACGCGATCCTGGTCGTGGGCTCGCTCGAGAACGCGCGACGGTTCCGGAGCTGGTTCGGCGAGGAGCAAGGCCGCTAGGGGGCCGCGGCGGGCTCGATCGCCCGCCACATCAGGAGATCGTCGAGGTACCGGTCGCCGCGCTTGAACCCGCGCGGATGCCGCCCGCTGATCTCGAACCCGTGCTTGCGGTAGAGCCGGATCGCGCCCTCGTTGAGGGCGACGACGGTCAGCTCGACGATCTCGAAGACCCCCCGGCACCGCTCGAGGGCCCCGGTGAGGAGGGCGTCCCCGAGCCCCCGGCCCCGGGATCCCGCGCGGACGGCGACCGCGAGGATGCCGACGTGGCAGTCTTCGAGGTGGTGGCCCTTGCGCTGGACCGTGCAGACTCCCGCGAGCGCGCCCTCCTCCTCGGCGACGACGGCCACGATGTCCCCTTCGGCAATCCCCTTCATCACGGCCCCGAACAGAGCGGACTCCTCCGCGACCGAGGGCCGGAGCGGCCGAAGGTAGAGGCCGAGGTCGGGGTTGGTCCGGACCTCCTCGTAGCGCGAGTAGTAGAGGGCGACCCATCCCGGGAAATCCCGCCAGGCGAGATCGCGGACGCCCACGGGCTCCGGGACCGGCGGGGACCTTTTCGGGTTTCTCTCAGGCTCGCGTCTCGGAGCCGGGGCGGACGCCGGAAGGAAATCGCTTGTAGGGGGCGCGCGTGCGGGCGACGGCGAGGGCCGGCGATGGACGGAGGGTCCCGGGCGGGCGTCGAGCACAGCCGCGCGTCGGTCGTCCGCTTGATGGTCCCGACGGACGCGAACTTCACGGGGAACGTCTTCGGCGGGGCGATCCTCGCCGAGATCGACCGCGTCGAGTACGTCACGGCGATCCGTCACGCGAAGGCAACGTGCGTCACCGCGTCGATCGACCGGGTCGACTTCCTCCAGCCGGTGCACGTCGGCGACGTCGTCGACTTCGACGCCCGCGTCACCTGGGTCGGCCGCACGTCGATGGAGGTGTGGGTCCGGGTGTCGGCGGAGCCGGCGTCGGGCGGGTCGAGCCGCCTCGTCGGGGAGGCGTTCGTCACGATGGTCGCGGTCGATCCGGCGGGTCGCCCGATCCCGGTCCCGCCGCTCGAGCTCGCGACCGACGAGGAGCGTCGACGCTTCGAGGAGGGCCGCCGGCGCTCGGAGGCGCGGGCGAGCTCCCGACGGCCGAGCGCCTGAGGGGCCCGCCGAGGCGCGCAGTCCTCACTGGGCGAGGCGCGGGTAGAGCTGCGATCCGAGCAGGATGAGCGCCGCGGTCGCGGCGGCGAGGACGCCCAGGTCGGTGCCCAGAGAAAACAGCGCGGTCCCCCCCGGCAGCATCAGGATCCGGAGCGCGTCGACGAGGTACGTCAGCGGGTTCGCGAGCGCGACCGGTCGGAGCCACGACGGCATGATCGAGAGCGGGTAGATCGCGTTGCTCGCGAAGAATAGCGGCATCGTGAGCAACTGTCCGATCCCGAGGAACCGCTCCTGGGTGCGGACGAGGCTCGCGATGATCATCGACAGCGTCGAGAAGAGCGTCGAGCCGAGGACGATGGCGACCACCACGCCGAGGAGCGCGAGCGGGGCGAAGTCGAGGCGGACGCGCAGCGCGACCGCGAGCAGGAGGACGAC
>JASIEC010000096.1 GCA_030046135.1 Thermoplasmata archaeon
GATCCCGAGCCGCGCCGCCGCCACGGCGCTCGAGCCGATCCCGACGAACGGGTCGACGACGAGCCGGGTGCGGTCGCGGCCGTGGAGCCGCACGCACCACTCGGCGAGCTCCGGGGGGAACGTGGCGGGGTGGGGCCGGTCGCGGGCCCGCGAGCGGATCGTGGGGTACGGCAGGAACCAGACGTTCCCCCGGCAGCGGAGCCCCGACGACGCGCCCCGCCACCGCCGCACGTTGGAGGCGTCCTGGTACGGCACGCCGAGGGCGGCCCGGTCGATCGGGACCTCCCCGTCCCGGGTGAACTGGAAGACGTACTCGTGGGCCCCGTGGACGTAGCGGCGCGAGACGAGCGGTCGGTAGTGCCCGAGGGCGAGGTCCCGGTCGAGCCCGGCCGCGGCGCCGGCCCGGTCCCGGTCGATCGCGATCGACTTCACCCAGTGGAGGACGTTCTGCAGGACGAGCTCGCGCCCGACCTCGCGGGCGACGTCCCACGGGAGCCACGGATCCTTCGGGGAGCCTCCGACGTTGAGGAAGAACGAGCCCGCCGGCGCGAGGGCCCGCCGGACGACCCGGGCGAGCTCCGCCGTCCAGGCGAGGTACTCCGCCCGGGGGCGGGCATCCCGGTAGGAGGCGTACGGGACGCCCCGGTTGTAGGGGGGGCTCGTCACGACGACGTCGGCCCGCCGGACCCGCCGCGGGAGCTCGACGAGCGCGTCACCCCGGACGAGGACGATCGCCCGGCCGGGGCCGAGCGGGAGGCGAGCGTAGGGGCCGCGGGCCCGGGGGAGCATCGGACCCCCGCCCGCCGGGCCTAGCGGGCGGCGGGGGCGGCGGGCGCCGGCCGGTTCCGGGCGAGCTCGGCGCGCGACTCCGCGAGCGCCTTCTCCGGCTCCTTGTAGTAGAAGGCGACCATCTGCCCCACGTCCCGGTGGGTGAACGGCCGCTGGCGGGTCGCGCGGGCGTCCCGCGCCATCATCGCCTCCAGCATCTCGACGCGGTTGCGCACCTCCTTCTCCATCTCCTTCATCGTGAGGTTCTTCATCAGCGCGACCCGCTCGTAGACGTAGGAGTGGCCCGAGAACTGGAACGTGTCGTCGGCCGGGTTCCAGGAGTACACCGAGTTCGTGATCAGCTCGTTCGTCTCCGGGTCGAGCCCGACGATCTCGGTGAGCGACTGGACGCGGCGCGTCATCTTCTGGCCGACCTTCACCTGCCGCTGGAGCAGGACCAGGTTGAGCGCCGAGACGAGCGAACGCGGGAGGGAGATCGGGGGGTTCTCCATCCGGTGGACCATCGCGCTCACGCTCTCCGCGTGGAACGTCGTGTAGCACGTCTTCCCGGTCGCCATCGCCTGGAAGACGATGAACGCCTCCGCGCCGCGGACCTCCCCCACCATCAGGTACTGGGGCCGCTGGCGGAGCGCCGCGGCGAGCAGATCGAACATGTCGATCTCGCCGGGGGCCTTGCCGCTCACGACGTTCTTCGCGCCGAAGCCGGCGCGCGTGAGCGACGGGACCCAGTTCTCGTGCGGGAGGTTGAGCTCGCGCGTGTCCTCGATCGAGACGATCTTCATCTGCGGCGGGATGAACAGGAGCGTCGCGTTGAGCGTCGTCGTCTTCCCGCTCGCCGTCCCCCCGCAGACCATCATCGACTGGCCGTGCTCGATGGCGATCCAGAGGTACGCCATCATCTCGAGGCTCATCGTCTTGAACTTGAGCAGGTCGACCGGCGTGAACGGGTTGTCGCGGAACCGCCGGATCGTGAACGAGCTCCCGCGCTTGGTGACGTACATCCCGAGCGTCGCCTGCAGCCGGGAGCCGTCGGGGACCGTCGCGTCCAGGATCGGGCTCGCGACCGAGATGTGCTTGCCCGAGCGCTGCGCGAGCCAGACGACGTAGTCGTCGAGCTCCTTCGCCGTGCCGAACTTGAGGTTCGAGCGGATCGAGCCGTACTTCCGGTGGTAGATGTACAGCGGGATCCCGACCCCGTCGCAGGAGATGTCCTCGACGTCGGCGTCGGTCATCGGCACCTCGACGAGCCCCGAGCCGACGAACTCCCGGCCGAGGTAGTAGAGGATCCGGCCCTTCGTGGTCGGGCTCGGCGACAGCTCCCAGACCTTGAGCTGGTTGTCGACCATCCGGCGGAGCTCGGCGTACTTCGCCTCGGTGTCGCGGCCGGCGAGCGGCTCGAACTCGGCGACGAGCGCGCTCCGGAGCCGCTCGGTCAGCTCCTGCTCGAGCGGCGTGAGCGGCGGCTCGATCACCTCGTAGAGGTACTCGTTGCGCTTCGTGTGGTAGGTGATCCGGACGTAGGAGAAGCCGGGGAGGATCGGGGTCGTGTCGAGCTCGTTGAGGGCGGGATCCGTGAGCGGCGGGATCGGCGTCACGTCCCGGTCCGCCCCCTGGCCCGAGACGCCGAGGCGCGCGAGCTTCACGGGGCGGGGGCCCGGCGCGGACTTCCGGAGCGCCGCCCCGATCCGGAGCCACGGCGAGAACGAGCCCGAACTGCGCTTCCTCGGTCGCGGGTACGTCGGGGCCTCGTCGTCCGTCGGGGGACTCAGACTCTCCGCCATCGCTGCTGCCTCCTCACGCCCCCGGGATCGTCACCACGAACCGCATGATGAGCCACCCCACGGCGAGCATGATCGTCGCGTGCTGGAGGCCCTCCGCGACCTTGCCGTTGTAGAGGACCCCGGCCATGATCCCGTCGCCGACCGCGTGGACGATGACGGCGACGAGGAACGCGAGGAAAAGGATCGGGACGAAGGCGAAGTTCAGCGTCACCACGCCCGCCCCCGCGAGCGAGGAGGTGGCGATCCCCTGGCCCGCCTTGATCATCTGCGGCAGGAACACCGCCGCCATGATGTAGATCGTGACGAGGAAGACGAAGAACGCGATGTAGATCACCGTCACGTACGTGAGCATCGAGATCTTGCGCGACTGCTCGTTGAGCTGGGACTCGCGGGTGTCATGGGCGACCATCGCGAGCACGTCGGCGACGTTGCCGCCGGCCTCGTTGGCCCGCGTGACGATCGAGACGACCCGCTGCGTGAGCGGCGTCGGGACCCGCTCCTCGAACAGGCGCAGGGCGGTCGCCACGGGGACCCCCCACTCGATCTGGCTCGCCATCTTCTGGATCTCGGAGGTGAGCAGGCCGTAGCGGCCGGTGCTCGCCACGACGATCGCGTCCGGGAGCGTCATCCCGAACCGCCCCGCCTCGGCGACGTCGCGCAGGAAGTCCGGGAGCCGGTCCTCGATCCGGGCGATCCGGTGCTGCGCCGCGGTCGCCAGGAACCCGTAGGGGCCCAGGAACGCGAGCAGCCCGAGGACCATGAAGTCGATCGCGGGGTTCGCCCCGAGCGCCTCGCCCGGGCGGAGGACGAACGTCACCTTGCGGACGTACTCGAGGGCGGCGATCCCCCACAGGATCGCGGCGGCGACGCCCCCGCCGATGAGGGCGAGGATCTCCCGGGAGAGCCCGGTCGGCCGGGCGCTCACGTTCGCCGAGATCGCCCGGACGCGCCGGACCGACGCCGGCGCCGACGGGGTCGCCATCTAGGCCATCTCCTGGGCGAGCGCCCGCATGAAGAAGATGAAGCCGAACTGCGAGAGCGGGATCATCAGCCCGACGATCGCCCAGAGGACGTCGAGCATGAACGAGCCGTTCCCGCCGATCACCGCGAAGATCGCGATGATGATCACCAGGAAGAGCGGGAAGGCGACGACGACCGTCACGAACGTCTCGGCGAGCAGCCCCATCGTCTCGACGCGCTGCTGCATCTCGAGCTTCGTCTCGCGCTCGTACTGCTCGGCCTTGAGCAGGAAGTACGGCTTGAGCTGCCCCCCGCTCGTCGCGGTCGTGACGACGCCCTGGAGGAAGTCCTGGAACTTCTTCGACGGGGTCCGCTGGGCCCCCCGCCGGATCGCGGTGAGGATGTCGACGCCGAGGAGCTCGGTGTCGCGGCTGATCCAGGCCGCCTCCTCGGCGACCTCCCCGTAGATCTTCTGGCGGCCGAGCTCCTGGAAGATCTGGTCGATGTTGACGTCGGCGGACGCCATCGCCGAGACGAAGCTCATCGACGGCCCGATCTTCCGGTCGATCTTGCGGCCGCGGTCCTTCGCCTTCGAGGACGGGGTCCCCTGCAGCGCGAAGAACGTCCCGACGAAGCCGAGCACCGGGAGGAGCGCGATGAGGAGGATCCCGAGCAGGACGATCCCGTGGAGGAGGAACAGCGTCCCGATCCCGACGCCCACGACGGTCGTCGCGATCCCCGCGACCAGGGTCGTCGCGTAGACGTTGGCGAGGTACTCGTCGGCGCGGACCTTCATGTGGGCCTTGACGAGGTTCTCCTCGAGGAGGAGGTCGGGCTCGCGGGCGCTGACCCGGGCCCCGAACGTCCTCCACGCCCACCGCTGGAACGCGGGCAGGCTCGCGGCCGCCGGCGCGGGCTTGTCGCCGCGCCGGACGCGGACCGTCCGGGCGGACGGGGACGCCGGCGCGCGGGAGCGCGCGCGGGCCGGGACGCTCGGGGTCTCCGCCACGCTCACCCCGCGGCGGCGGGCTTCGCCGCCCCCTCGATCCGGGCCATCACGGCCGTCGGGTCCTTGTAGTAGTCCGCGATCGTCTGCCAGAGCTGCCGGTAGTCGCTGATCTGGTGCTCGACGAGGTAGTGGATCACCTTCGACCGGCGCTGGAACTCCGCGTCCATCTCGTCCGGACTGTAGTTCTTGAGCTCCATGATCTTGTCAAAGAGGAACGAGTGGCCCTTGAAGACGAACCCGTCGGTCGACGGGTCCCACTCGTAGACGGTGTTCGTGATCAGCTCGTTCGTCTCGGGCTCGAAGCCGACGATCTCGAGGACCTGCTTCAGGCGCCGGACGACCCCCTTCTCGGTGCGGGTCTGGAGCTGGATCACGACGTTGTTGAGCGCCGAGAGCAGGATCCGGGGCGTGTTGATCGGCGGGTTCTCGAGCCGGTTCACCATCGACTTCACGCTGTCCGCGTGCATCGTCGAGTAGGTCGTGTGGCCGGTCGCCATCGCCTGGAACATCGTGTACGTCTCCTTGCCGCGGACCTCCCCCACGATGATGTAGTTCGGCCGCTGCCGGAGGGCCGCCCGCACGAGGTCGAACATGTCGACCTCCCCGGCGGCCTTGCCGTCCGGGCCCCGGTCGCCGGCGCCGCTGCGGGTCGCGCCCGGGATCCAGTTCTCGTGCGGCAGGTTCACCTCCCGCGTGTCCTCGATCGAGACGATCTTCGACGTCGGGGGGATGAACAGGGAGACCGCGTTGAGCGTGCTCGTCTTGCCGGAGGCGGGGCCCCCGCAGATGATCACCGACTCCCCCTGCTCGGCGGCGAGCCAGAAGTAGGCGACCATCTCCTCGTTCGCCGTCCCCATCGCCACGAGGTCGACGGGGGTGAACGGCCGCTCCTTGAACCGCCGGATCGTGAAGCTCGCGCCGCGCGTCGTCACCTCGCGGGCGTACGTCGCCTGGACGCGGTGGCCCTCGGGCGTCGTGCCGTCGAGGATCGGGGCCGAGACGCTCACCGCCTTCGAGCAGCGCTGGCCCAGCATGACGATGAACGAGTTGAGGTCCTCCTCCTTCGCGAAGACGATGTTCGTCTTCTCCGACTCGTACTTCGAGTGGAACAGGAACAGCGGGACGCCGACGCCGTCGCAGGAGATGTCCTCGACCTCGGGGTCGAGGATCAGCGCGTCGACCGGGCCGTAGCCGACGTAGTCGCGCAGGACGTAGTAGACGAT
>JASIEC010000097.1 GCA_030046135.1 Thermoplasmata archaeon
GGGGCGTAGATAAGGCGGGCGACGGACCCGGGCGAGGTGGCTCCTCCGCCAGCAACAGCTTTTACCCCGTACCGGGCTAGATTCCTTCCAGGAGGCTCCGTGGTCGCGATCGAGGTGACGGAGGCGGCGAGGGCCCAGGTGCTCAAGATCATGGAGCGCCAGTCGAAGCCCGACTCCGCGCTCCGGCTCTACGTCCAAGGCGGGGGGTGCTCGGGCCTCACCTACGGGATGTCGTTCGACAAGCTCGAGACCGGCGACGAGGTCGCCTACCGGGAGGGCGGGCTGACGGTCGTCGTGGACCGGGCGAGCGCTCCGCTCCTCGAGGGCCTCAAGGTCGACTTCCTCCTCGGCCTCGAACAGTCCGGCTTCAAGATCTACAACCCGAACGCGAAGGCGACGTGCTCCTGCGGAAAGTCGTTCTCCGCGTAGGGCGCCGGCGTCAGGCCGTTCTTTTATACCTCCGTTCCCGTTTCTAGGTGGGGTGACGAGGGAGGGCCCCCGGTATGAGCGATAGTGGAATCAAACTCGAAGTCACGAAAGAGGCGCAGGACCAGGTCCGGGACCTCATGAAGGCCCAGCAGCCCGGCACCGCGGTCCGCGTCTACCTCCAGTCCTCGGGCGGCGGCTGCGGCTGCGGTTCGGGCGGCGGGGGCGGATGCGGGTCCGGCGGCTGCGGGAGCGAGGGCGGCGGAGCCCCCGCGTTCGGGATGGCGTTCGACAAGCCCCGGAACGGGGACAAGGTCATCCCGGTCGACGGGTTCTCGATCGTCGTCGACGACATGAGCGCCGAGCTCCTCCAGGGGGCCCGGATCGACTACGTCCAGGACCTGAACGCCTCCGGATTCAAGATCACTTCCCCGAACAGCCCAGCCCCGGCCGAAGGCGGGGGCGGCGGCTGCGGGTGCGGATCCGGCGGGTGTGGGTGCGGCTAGGCCGCACCGTCCAACCCCTTCGACCTTCTTCCGTCGCGGCGACGTAAGGGCGGGGTCGCCGCCCCTACGCTGGCGACGGGCCTCGATTCACGAGATCTGCGTCGGGCCGACCCCGCGTCAGGGACCGGCGCGCTCGTCGGGCCGGGGGGCGACCGAGGTCGTCACCCCGCTCGGCCGATCGACGGTCTCGGCGGGGCTCTCCGGTCCGCGGGCGGCCCGCGACTCCTGCGAAGCCCCGTAGATGAACGGCCGCCCCCGAAGGGCGGAGATGACCACGGCCGTCGCGGTGAGTCCCGCCGCCACCACGAAGGCGTGGGAGATCGCCGCGCCGAACCCGGTCTCGATCACGCTCGGGAAGAAGTGTGGCGCGAGCAGCGCGGCGGTCGTGGAGTTCGAGAGCGCCGTCCATCCGGGCGCGGAGGAGACGAGGCTCAGCAGCTCCGCCATCGGGTTCTCGCCGAGGAACGCGCCGAAGAGAGCTCCGGTCGGGTTCGAGGCGATCGCGTGGCCTAGGATCGCGGCGTCGTTGGGAGGGACGCCCGCGGCGCCGAGCGCCCCCGGGACGGTCCCCCCGAGCCCCGAGGCGAGGCCGACGATGATGACCGTGAAGAAGATCGCGAGGGACATCTGCTGCCCCGAGTTCTGCAGGGTGGCGAGCATCCCCGACGCCGCGCCCCGGTTCTCCGGCGGGACCGAGTTCATCACGGCCGCCGCGTTGGGAGAGGCGAACATCCCCATCCCGCAGCCGTTGAGGAAGAGGAGGACCCCCATCTGCCAGTAGACGAAGTCGACCGGGAGGAGGGCGAGCGCGAGGAAGGCGACCGCGCCCACGGTCATCCCGGCGGTCGCGAGGAGCCGCGGCCCGTGCCGGTCGGAGAGCCAACCGCTCAGCGGCCCTGAGACGAGGAACCCGACGATCATCGGGGTCATCAGGATCCCGGCCCAGAACGGCGTCTCCGAGAAGCTGTAGCCGTGCAGGGGGAGCCAGATCCCCTGGAACCAGATCACCAGGAGCAGCATGAGCCCCCCGCGGGCGAGAGACCCCAGGAACGCCGAGGAGGTCCCCGCGGCGAAGGAGCGGACCCGGAACAACTCCAAGCGGAACATAGGGTCGCGGACGCGCCGCTCGATGAACACGAAGGCGACGAGCAGGAGCCCGCCGGCCCCGAGCGCGAGCTGGACCCACGGCGAGTCCCAGCCGGTGCTCGATCCCCGGTAGGGGAGCAGGCCGTAGGTGATCCCGACGAGGAGCAGCGTGAGGCCGACGCCGAAGGCGAGGTTCCCCGCGATGTCGAGGCGCTGGCCCGCCTTGCGGATCGACGTCTCGCGCAGGCGCAGGTACGCCCAGATCGTGCCAACGACCCCGACCGGCACGCTGACGAGGAAGATCACCCGCCACGTCGGAAGGATCCACGGGCCGATGTGCAGATCGGGGATCCCCGCGAGGACCCCGCCGACGATCAGCCCGACGAGGGAGCCGCCGATGAAGGCGATCTGGTTGAACCCCATCGCCTTCCCGCGCTCCCCCGGGGGAAACGCATCGGTGAGGAGCGCGGCCGAGTTCGCGAAGAGGAAGGAGGCGCCGACGGCTTGGATGAGGCGGAAGAAGACGAGGGCCCACGCGCCGGTCGTCCCCGACCACGGCTCGACGAAGAGGAGGATCGAACCGGTCGAGAAGACCGCGAACCCGAAATTGTACATCCGCGCGCGTCCGAAGATGTCGGAGAGCCGGCCGACCGTGACGAGGAGCGTCGCGGTGACGACCCCGTAGCCCAAGAGGAGCCAGATGAGGAGCGGGAAGTTCGCGACGGAGAACGGGTTGACCCCGAGCCCCTTGAAGATCACGGGCATCGCGATCAGCAGGATCGATCCGTCGAGCGAGGCGAGGAGCCCTCCGAGCGTGGTGTTCGACAGGACGGTCCACTTGTAGTCGACCACGGGCGAGGCTCCT
>JASIEC010000098.1 GCA_030046135.1 Thermoplasmata archaeon
CGCGACCACGTCGCCCTCGCGGTCCGGCGGTAGCGAGCTCGTTCCAGCCTCCGCCGGGGGGTGCGGCCGCGCCACAGTCGCCGCCTGGACCCCTCGACCCCCGAGCACGAGTACCTCACCTCGGTCCTCGGCACCCCCCGTCGCCCCGGAGACGCGGGCGCTGTTCCCCTCGAAGGGGAGGTTTATACGGGACCGGACGCCCCGGCTCCGGCGTGGCCGACGACCCGGCGCCCGACGGAGCCTCCCGGCGCCGCGGGAGCTGGAATCTGAGGTCGATCGTCGAGGACGTCGCGGGACGACCGATCGGCGACTTCCAGGACCCGGACCGGCCCGTCCACCCGTACCTCAAGGAGAGGATCGACCGACCGGCCCCTCCGCGCCCCCGGGCCGCCCCGGCGGCGACCCCCGAGGGCGACGGCGAGGGGTACGACCCCGTCGCCCACCTGTACCCTCCGCTCGTCGGCGCCCACGGCCGGGCCTACCACGGCCCCGAGAACGAGCACCATGCCGAGACGATCGACCGGCACCGGGTGGAGACGCCCGCGAACGGCCAGCCCGCCCGCCCCCCCGGCCCGTCCCACCGTCCCGAGAGGATCTACCTCCACTATCTCCTCCTGCACATGGACCGGCTGAGCGACTCGGGCCTCCAGTACCTCCGGATCGCGGTCGACGAGGAGATCGCGCACCGTGGCCCCCGACCCGCCTTGGCGGCGCCCCGACCTTCCGAGACGCCGGGCGTCACGCCGCCGCCCCTCCCGGCGGTCGCGCCCCCGCCCGCGCCGGCCTAGGACGACAGGAATCCCCGGCGTCGGGCCTCGGCCCGCAGCGCCTCGAACCGTGAAGGGTCCCACTCCACCCCGACCGCGCGGCGGCCCGCCGCGGCGGCCGCCCAGACCGTCGTGCCGGTGCCGACGAACGGATCGAGGACCGCATCCCCCACCACCGAGAACATCCGGACGAGGCGGTCCGCGAGCTCGAGAGGGAACGCCCCCGTGCGGCCGCCCGACGCGGACCGCTGCGGCACCCCGCGCAGGTCGTCCCAGATCTGGCTGAACCAGAGGTCCCGCTCGGCCCGCGAGAAGCGGCTCTCCGCGCGCCGCGGGTCGTGGGGCGGGAACCGGCGGGGTTCGCCCTTGCGGAAGAGGAGGACGAACTCGCAGTCGAGCGTGACGTAGGCGTTCGGGGGAAGGAACCCCGAGCCGAGGTAGGCGTTCGGCCGGTTCGTCGGCTTCTTCCACAGGACGTACGGCAGGGGTCGGAACCCGGCGCGGACGGCGTCGGTGAGCGTCCGGGCATGGTTCGGCCAGAGCCGGAACCCCTCGTCGGTCCGTCGGAGGGCGTCGCCGATCACGACCGCGAGGAGGCCCCCCGGCACGAGGACGCGGTACGCCGCCCGCCAGGCCCCGGCGAGGACGCGGAGCATCCCCGGGTAATCGTCCGCCCCGAGCTCGCGGAACAGCGCGTCCCACTGCGGGATCATCGGGTACGGGGGGGAGGTGACGACGAGGTCGATCGAGCGCGGGTCGATTCCGTCGAGCCGGCGCGCGTCCCCCCGCAGGAGGCGCACCCGGCCCGCCGGCGAGGGCATCACCGAGGGCCGGGACGGTCGGTCCCGTTAATAGGGCCCCCCTCCCTCGGAGAGCGGATGAGGCTCGACCGGCCCGTCCTCCAGGTCGCCCTCGACTTCGAGAACCTCGACCGGGCGGTCGCCGCCGCCCGCGAGGCGGTGGACGGCGGGGCGGACTGGGTCGAGGCCGGCACGCCGCTCCTCAAGAGCGAGGGGCTCGACGCCGTCCGGGAGCTCAAGAAGGCGTGCCCCGGGCATCGGATCGTCGCGGACATGAAGGTGATGGACACCGGGGCGTTCGAGGTCGAGATCGCCGCGAAGGCCGGCGCCGACCTCGTCACGGTCCTCGGCGCGGCCGACGACGGGACGATCGCCGAAGCGGTCCGAGGGGGCGAGCTGTACGGGGCCGAGGTCGTCGTCGATCTCCTCGGGGTCGCCGACCCCCTCGCGCGGACCGTGCGCGCGGCGGAGCTCGGGGCGGCGGCGGTCTGCTGGCACGTGGGGATCGACATGCAGATGCAGGGTCAGACCCCGTTCGAGCTCCTCGAGAGGCTCGCGAAGGCGTCCCCGATCCCGGTGGCGGTCGCCGGGGGTCTCACGAGCGAGACGGTCGCCACCGCGACCCGCGCGGGGGCGAAGATCCTGATCGTCGGCGGGGCGATCACGAAGAGCCGCGACATCGCCGGCGCGACGCGGACGATCCGCTCGGCGATCGCGACGGAGAAGGCGGTTCCCTCCGAGGAGTTCCGGCGCTACGCGGGCTCGGAGATCCGGGCCGCGTTCCTCCGGGTGTCGAGCCCGAACGTCACCGACGCGATGCAGCGGGCGGGGGCGATCCACGGCCTCCTCCCCCACCTCAAGGACCCGTCGGTCCGGCTCGCCGGCCCGGCGGTGACCGTCGTCACCCGGGACGGGGACTGGGCGAAGCCGGTCGAGGCGATCGACCGGGCGAGCCCCGGCGACGTGATCGTGATCGACGCGGGCGGGGGGACGACCGCGGTCTGGGGGGAGCTCGCGAGCTGGAGCGCCCACGGCCGCGCGGTCGCGGGGGTCGTCGTCGACGGCGCGATCCGGGACCTCGACACAATCCTCGAGATCGGCTTTCCCGCGTTCAGCCGCACCGTCAGCGCGAACGCCGGGGAGCCGAAGGGGCACGGGGAGATCGGGGTCGAGATCGTCGTCGGGGGCCAGAAGGTCCGTCCGGGGGATTGGATCGTGGGCGACCTGAGCGGCCTCGTCGTCGTGCCGCGGGAACGGGCCCAGGAGGTCGCGAACCGGGCCCTCGACGTCCTCGAGCACGA
>JASIEC010000099.1 GCA_030046135.1 Thermoplasmata archaeon
ATCCTCCCCGGAGTCGGGCCGAACCTTATGGCGATGACGCAAGCCCGCGCACGAGCCCGGAACGATTGAGTACACTCGCGCCCCTCCCGTCTCCATGCCGACCCCCGGCTTCGTGTCGCTCGGTCGCCGTTCTCCGGTCGGGCTGACGAGATCCCTCTCGGCGGTGGCGTGGAGCCTCGACCCGGGACCCGACGCGCGGGACGGGCCCACCGCGGCGACGATCGGAGAGCTCCGCCGCGCCCGGGCCTTGGGGATCACGACGTTCGACCTCGGGACGGCCCGGGTCCCCGGGATCGCCGAGATCGCGCTGGGTCGCGCGTTCCCCGAGCGCGATCCCGAGATCGTCACCATCCTCCCCCTGTCGACCCGCCGCCTGGCCCCGAGCGTCGCCGCCCGCGACGGCGCGAGTCTCGACGAGACGGTCCGAGCGGCGCTGTCGGCGTCCGCCGAGCGCCTCGCCGGGGCGGGTCAGATCGTGGTGGAGTGGCAGGCGGACTCTCCGGATCCAGCTCGCCCGGACAGGGCATTCGAGGCGCTCGAGTCCCTCCGGCGGGAGGGTCACCTCGTGGGGGTGGCCACCGAGCGTCTCCCTCGGCCCGCCCAGGAAAGGGAGGGACCCTCGCGACCCCCCGGCCTCCGGGCCGGGTCGTTCTCGCTCCTCCAGCCCGGGCTCGCCACCGCCCCGGACGGGCCCGCCGGCACGACGACACCGAGCTGGATCGCCCGAGATGTCCTCGCCGGAGGCCGGCTTGACGGGACCGCGTTCTCGCTGCCGTCCCCACGCCTGCGAGGCGGGACGCCTCCCTCCTCGATTCGGGCCCTCGAGTCCGAGTTCGAACCGGTCCGCCGACTCGCGTTCCTCACGTCGGGCGGACGGAGGACGCTCGCGCAGGCGGCCCTTCGATTCGTCCTCGCGTGGCCGTGGGTCGCGACCGCGTCGATCCCGGTGCCCGCGCCCGAGCGCCTGGACGAGATCGCCCGCGCCGGGGAGTCGCCCCCGCTCTCCCCGGAGGAGGTCGCCCGGGTCCTCGCGGCCACCGGACCGCCGGAGACCGACCGGAGGGGGTCGGGCTGAAGTACCTTCGACCTCTGGTCGGTCGATGGTCGAGGTGGGCGACGTCGCCCCCGCGTTCTCGGGAACGACGGATCGGGGCCAGGCGCTGGCGCTCGAGAGCCTACGCGGGAAGCCGGTGATCCTGTACTTCTATCCCAAGGCCGGGAGCCTCGGATGCACCGCCGAGGCGAAGGGGTTCGCGCGCTACCACGACCAGCTGAAGTCCGCCGGCGTGGAGGTCGTGGGGGTGAGCGTCGACTCCGTCGATGCCGAGGCGAAGTTCTCGGCATCGTGCAGCCTGCCGTTCCCGCTTGTTGCGGACCCGTCGGGGGCGATCGCCCGGACCTACGGCGTCCTCGGCTCGATGGGCCTGGCGCGTCGGGTCACGTTCTTCGTCCGGCCCGACGGACGCATCGACGACATCGTCCGAGGGTTCCTCCCGGGCCGGCATCTCCGCCACGCGGTCGGGAAGTACCTCGCGGCCGCGCCGTCGTCCCCGAGTCCTCCGGCATGAAGATCGCTCACGTCGAGCCGATCGAGCTCGCCGCCCCCGGGGACGAGCTCTCGTCGCCGTGGAGCTCCACGGTCGTGCTCGTCCGGCTCGAGACCGCGTCGGGGGCCGTCGGCTGGGGCGAGGCCCCCACGACGCTCATGACGCGGCCGGTCGTCGAGAGCGTGCGCGAGGTTGCGCGATTCTTCGAGGGCCGGGACCTCGCCGACGCGCCGCGGGCCACCCGGGAGTTCGAGCGGTACTCGTTCTACCGCTCGGTGTCGATGGAGGCGACGAGCGCCCTCTCGGCCGTCGACATCGCGGTCCACGATCTCGTGGGGCGCGAGCTCGGGGTCCCGGTCTCCACCCTGCTCGGCGGCGCGATCCGGGACCGCGTGCGGGCGTACTCGAACGGGTGGTACTCCGATTGCATCGAGCCGTCGGAGTTCGCCCAGGCGGCCCGGGCGATCGCGCGCTCCGGTTTCAACGCGATGAAGTTCGATCCGTTCGGGGACGAGTACCGGACCCTGAGCCCCGAGGGGCTGGAGGCCGCGAGGGAGAGGGTCTCCGCCGTGCGCGCGGCGGTCGGGCCCTCGGTCGACCTTCTGATCGAGTGCCACGGGAGGTTCCTCCCCGAGGCCGCGATCCGGGCCGGGCGCGCCCTCGACGAGTTCCACCCCCGGTTCCTCGAGGAGCCGGTGCTCCCCGAGCTTTCGGACGCGCTGGCCGAGCTGCGCCGGTCGGTCCGGACCCCGGTGGCGCTCGGCGAGCGCCTCCTCACCCCGGCGGCGTTCGAGAGCTTCCTCGCGCGGGGCCTCGTCGACGTCCTCCAGCCGGACATCACGAACTCGGGGGGCTTCACCGGCGGGCGGGAGATCGCGGGGGTGGCGGCGGCCCGCGGGGCGCCGGTCGCCTACCACAACGCCTTCGGGCCGGTCCAGACGGCGGCGACGCTCCAGATGGACGCGGTCCTCCCGACGTTCCTCGTGCAGGAGAGCTTCGAGGGAAGCTGGCCCGCCTGGAAGGCATCGCTCGTCCGCGGCTACGCCCTCGAGCGCGGCGAGTTCCGCATCCCGACCGGGCCCGGCCTCGGGATCGAGGTCGACGAGCGGGCGGTCGAGAGGTTCCGGTCCGACGCGATCGAGCCGACCGGGCCGGAGCCCCCGTGGGTCGTCGCGGGGACATGGGTCCGCCGGTCCCCGACGAAGGGACGCGCCAAGCCGCGCTGAGCCGGGCCGGCGCCGGACGCTGCGCCGGCGACGTGGACCCGGAAACTACTTGGGCTAGGGGCCCGGTGGGCGGGTCGCCGAAGCCGACGGGCGCGGGGCCGGTCGCGCTCGCGCGACGCACCGGGCGGGCCTCGGCCGGGAGGGGAGGGGAACGGCGATCCGTACGTCGCGGGCGGACCGCGGGCTGCCCCTCACGGCCGTACCGGATCGGACGACGGAGAGCGCGCGATGACCGCCCCCGGCGATCGACCGTCGGTCCCGATCCTCCGGCCGTTCGCTGCCACGGTCCTCAGCCTCGTGAGCGCGATCGCCACGATGGCGTACTCCGCGTTCGTTCTCCCCGCCGCGTACACGGTCCTCACCCAGTGCAACCCGGTCCCCGCCGGGGAGATCTGCGTCTCCCATCCGTTCTGGGGGTTCCCTCCCCTCGGCTTCTTCCTCGCGGACGTGGTCGGTCTCGCGGTCGGCCCCGTGATCGCGGGGTTCGCCCTCGCGGCGTACGCCCGGGCCCGGTACCGACGCTCGGGAGGGTACGCGATCATCGCTCTCGCGTTGATCTCGCTCGTCGCCTACGGAGGGATCGGGTTCGGGGTCGTCGCGGGGGTCGTCGGCGGGGTCCTGTTCGTCCGGTTCCGCCGGCCGCCGCCCACGATGAGCGAGTGGGGCGGATCGTACCCCCGGGGCGTCGCGCCTCCGAGAGGAGGGGGGCCCCGCCCGATGGTCGAACGCCCGTCGGTCTCCGAGTGGCCCGGGGCGTCGCGCCCGGCGGCGACGAGCGGGTCCCCTGACCGACCCCCGGGGCCGGCTCGCCCGATGCCGATCCCGGGCGCGCGTCCGAGCCCGACGACCGAGGCTCCCCCGCCCCCTCCGCTCTCCGAGACGTTCCCCCGGCGAATGCCTCTGCCCCGGTCGCCTCCGGCCCCCA
>JASIEC010000012.1 GCA_030046135.1 Thermoplasmata archaeon
CCCGGGCCCGGGGAACCCAGTTGTGACGGTCCATCCGGACCCGAGGGCCGCGGAATGTCACGCCTTCGACCTCGAGCCGAAGTCGCTGTTCGAATCCCCTCGCACCGGGGAGGGCGATCCGTCCCCCGGCGCCCACGACGCGGTGCCAGGGAAGCTCCTCTCCGCTCTGGAGCGCCCACACGGTGAGCCGGGGTGCGCGAGCGTACCCTCCCGCGGCGGCGACCTGCCCGTACGTCACCACGCTCCCCCGCGGAACCGCGGCGATGATCGCCCGCAGTCGAGCGAGCGTGCGACCCCCCCGTACGCCCGGAGGCCCGGCATAGGGGCCACGAGCCCGCGGACGTCCGCGCGGGCTCGCACGAGCTCCCGGCGTCACGGCGATCGATCGCGGTGACTTCGCCATCGTCCCGGGAGAGGTCGTCGACGCCCTGGCTCGAGCCCCGGCGTCGCAGCCGGGTCTCGTATTTGGCCTCGAGCAAACCGCGGGCGCGTCGTGCGCCACCCGTGGGGGCCCCTGACCGCCTCGAGCAGAGCCGGGGAGTCGAGGGGGCCCCGCGACCGACACGACCTACTGGAGGCTGAGGTAGAGGAACACGGCGAGACCGAAGCTCATCAGGAGGTCGCTGAGCGCGAGAAATCGGCCCAGGTTGCCCGGACCTAGATGGAACACCGTGAACAGGAGCGGGGAGTTGAGGACGAGGCCGAGCAGGACCGCGGAGAGGAACGCGAGCAGTCCCAGGACGTACGGCGCTCGCGTGGCCCCGTAGATCCGTCCGTACACGACGACCAGCGCGACGACCAGGACGACGCTGAGCGTCGAGAGCAGCACGGTCAGTTGCGTCACCACCGTGGGAGGCGGCGGTGGGGGAGGCGGCCCGCCTCCGGGGGTGTTGGGAGGGACGTGGACCGTGAGGGCGAGTGCCGCCCCCGCACCGAGTCCGATCGCGATCACACCGAGGACCCAGATCGCCGCTCTCCCCGAGCTCCCTTTCTCCTTCCCTTGCATGGATTACCTACCTCCGCCGCGGGCGCGGGCCCGCGCTACGATCGCCTCGAGCTGGGACCACTGGGCTTCGAGGCTCGGACCGACGAAGTACACTTGGCCGTACCGGTCGCCCCGCGCGTCGAGCAGGTGGTTCCGCTGGAGGACCTTGAGATGATGGCGGACGGTCGTGTAGTCGAGGCCGAGCGCCTCGGACAGCCGCTGGGCGTTGCGGGGCTCTTCGCGAAGCGCCCTCACCAACCGCACCCGCGTAGGCCCCCCCACGCTGCTCTGGAACAGCCACCAGATCAACTGCTGGACACTGTCCAAGTGGACCCGCCGCCGACCGGAGCCGCGCTCCCACCCTATGGCGTTTGTGTCGGAAAACCCCCGGCGGGAGAGCCCACCGGGGGAGGGGTCGGCGTCACGACGGTTTGGAGGCGCTCACCTCCGAGCCCGTCGGGAGGCATCCTCGCGGGGGCGGAGGGAGGGGACATCGGGCCGAAGGCGACCCCGAGCTGTTGTTCGCGGCCGTGCCGTTCGTCACGGGGCTCGGCGGGGGAGCTCCGGGCGGAGGCGGGCAGCCGCACGGCGGAGGCCGAGCCCCGCTGCCGTTCCCGGCGGTCGTGTTGTTCGCCGAGCCGTTCGCCGCGGTCCCGCCGGGCGGCGGAGGACAGGCGCACGGCGGGGGAGGCGTTTCGTTCGACGCCGTCGCGTTGTCGGGGAGGGTGGTGTTGTTCCCGCAGGGGGGAGGGGGACTCCGGCCCGCCGCGCTCCCCGACGCCCCGACGCCCACGGTCGAGCTCCCCAACGCCCCGCCCGCCACGAGCAGGACGAGGAGCCCGATCCCCACCGACGCTGTCGCTCCGATCACGATCGCGCGAGTTCTCTTTCGGATCATGGCCCACCTTCCGAGAGAGGAGAGGGCGGCGGGGGGGGATGCCTGTTTTCCGAGATCGTACCGGAATCGTGCCCAGAAGACGCCGGCAATCCCCGTTCCGACAGGGACCCGCGGCGCGACGGGCCGCGCTCCCCCGAGGGAGGGGGCGGCCGTCCCGCCGACCTTTTGACCGCACCGTTCTCCGTGGGGCGGGATCGCCGTGACCCCCGGGGCCGCTCCTCACCTACCCGAGCGCGAAGGCGACGAGGCGTCGCGCGACGACCCCACGCTGCACCCTCCGTGGCACTTCCGAAGCCACGACCTGAGCCGGGTGTTCGCGCTCAGCGACGGGATCTTCGCGTTCTCGATGACGCTCCTCGTCCTCAGCCTCGCGCTCCCCGTCGGCACCCACGGCGGGGCGGTGAAGAGCTACCTGCTCTCCTCGACGTTCCTCGACTCGCTCTACGCCTACGTGATCACGTTCTACGTGATCTTCGCGTGGTGGCGGGCGCACAACATCGTCTTCAGCTACATCCGGGGCTACGACCGGGCGCTGCTCCATCTCAACATCGTGTTCCTGCTGTTCATCGCGATCCTCCCGTTCGCGATGGGCGCCCTCAACGCCGCCGGATCGAGCCCCGCCGGGGTCGTCTTCTTCGCCCTGGTCGAGGTCGCGACCGGCATCGTCCTCGGTTCGCTCTGGACGTACGCCTGGCGCCAGGGCCACCTCACCGCCCCGGGCCTCCTGAAGTCCTGGGAACGGTACATCACTCTCACGAACTTCGCGGTGCCGACCGTCTTCGCCGCGTCAATCCCCCTCGCGTTCGTCAGCACCGCGTACGCCGAGTACCTCTGGGCCGCGATCTTCGCGGTCCCGCTCCTCGCGAGACGCGGGGCCCGGCTCGTCGCGGACGCCCGCGCGGGCGGCTAGGCTGCGGGCGGGCCGGGCGGCGCCCGGCGTCATATCCCGCCCGTCCCTGGGTCGATCGTGCTTCGGCTCGAGCCGATGTCCGAGGAGCAGTTCCAGGACTCCCTCGCGCGGTCGATCGCGCGGCACGCCACGGACCGGGCCCGTCGGGGTCTCTGGAGCGAGGACCGGGGGCTCGAGGCGAGCCGCGCGGAGTTCGCGGAGTTTCTCCCGAAGGGCCGAGCGACCCCGCACCGCCACTTCTGCACCCTG
>JASIEC010000013.1 GCA_030046135.1 Thermoplasmata archaeon
CCCGAGCACCGACGAAGGGTCCCTCCCAACTCAACGCGGACGGGTCGTCCGCCGAGGATGACGCGAGGACAACCCCGGTGTCCGACACCCCCGGCCGGGGTCAGACCGCCGAGAGGGCGTCCGCCTCCTGTGACGCGGATCGTTACGGCCGGGGCACACGGGGGCGCGGCGGGCGGACGCCGCCGCTAAGAGGGAGGTCCGACTCGGGCGGGGGCGAGGACGACGGTGAACGCGGCCGAAGCGCGGGCGCTCGCGGAGAAGATCCGGGCGAGCGTCGCGACCGCGGTCGTGGGGCGCTCGGCAGTCCTCGAGTCGCTCCTCACGGGCCTGATCGCGGACGGGCACCTCCTCATCGAGGATCTCCCCGGCCTCGGCAAGACCCTGATGGCGAAGTCGTTCGCCCAGGCGCTCGGCCTCGCGTTCCAGCGGATCCAGTTTACCTCGGACCTCCTCCCGCACGACATCCTCGGAGGGGAGGTCCTCGACGCGAGCCGCTCGTCGTTCTCGTTCCGCCCCGGGCCCCTGTTTACGAACGTCCTGCTCGCCGACGAGATCAACCGGGCCCCGCCGAAGGTCCAGTCGGCGCTCCTCGAGGCGATGCAGGAGTACCAGGTCACGAGCGAGCGGACAACGTACCCCCTGCCCCGGCCGTTCCTCGTGATCGCGACCGAGAACCCGATCGAGCTCGAGGGGACGTACCCGCTCCCGGAGGCCCAGGTGGACCGGTTCCTGCTGCGGGTCAAAGTGGGGTACCCCGAGACGGAGGAGGAGCGCACGATCCTCGCGCGCCGTCGCGCCCGCGCCGACGACCGGATCGACGTCGCGCCCGTCACCGATCTCGCGACGTTCCGGGCCCTTCAGAAGGCCGTCGAGACCGTCGAGGTGGATGCGAGCGTCGCCGGGTACATCGTCGAGCTCACCCGCGCGACGCGGGCGGACGCCCGGAGCGAGGTGGGCTCGTCGCCCCGCGGCTCGCTCGCGCTCCAGAAGATCGCCCGGGCGCGCGCGCTCCTGCTCGGCCGGGACTTCGTCCTCCCGGACGATGTGAAGGCGTACGCGGAGGCCGGGCTCGCGCACCGGATCATCGTGAAGCCCGAGCCGTGGATCCGCGGGGTCCGGGGAGAGCAGATCGTGCGCACCGCGCTCGAACGGACCCCGGTCCCGAAGGTCCGCTGACGTCGGCGCTCCGGCGCCCGAACGCTTTTGAGCCCCGCGCCGGTCGGCGGGCCGATGGCCGACGCTCCGCTCGTCGTCGTGGCGGATCCGATCGACCGTGACGCGCTCGAGACCCTTCGCGCCGGGCCCTGTCGCGTCGTCGACGCGAGCGGGCGGCCGCCCGAGCTGCGTCGGGAGCTCGCGGAGGCGTGGGGGCTCATCGTCCGCAGCCGCACGAAGGTCACCGCGGACCTCCTGTCGAGCGCGCCCCGGCTCACCCTCGTCGCGCGGGCCGGGGTCGGCGTCGACAACATCGACCTCGCCGCCGCGGCGGCGCGCGGTGTGCGCGTCGCGAACGTCCCCTCGGCCGCGACCGCGAGCGTCGCGGAGCTCGCGATCGCCCTCTACCTGGTCCTCCTCCGCCGGCTCGACGCCGCGCTCGCCGCGACGCGGGCGGGGCGGTGGGAGCGGGGCCCTCTCGGCCGGGAGCTCTCGGGCAAGACCGTCGGGTTCGTCGGGTACGGGCGGATCGCCCGCGAGGTCGCTCGGCGTCTGGCCGCGTTCGGGGCGCGCTCGATCGCCTTCGACCCGTACGTCCCTCGGACGTCCGACGGGACCGAGCTCCTCCCGCTCGACGCGCTCCTCGGCCGGGCTGAGATCGTGAGCCTCCACGCCGCGCTCACGCCCGAGAACCGGCACCTGTTCGACGCGCGGGCGTTCGCCCAGCTCCGGCCCGGGGCGCTCCTCGTCAATGTCGCCCGGGGGGCGCTCGTCGACGAGCGGGCCCTCCTGGACGCCCTCCGCTCCGGACGGCTCGCGGGTGCCGCCCTGGATGTCCTCGAGGTCGAGCCGCCGACGGACCTCGAGCTCCTACACGATCCTCGCGTCGTCGCGACGCCCCACCTCGGGGCCTCCACCGAGGAGGCGCAGCGGCGCGCCGGCGAGGAGGTCGTCGCGGAGGTCCTCCGGGCCGTCCGGGGCGAGCCGTTGACCGCCGAGGTCGCCGCCCGCGGAGGCGGGGCATGACGTTCGATCCCGAGACGTCGACGTTCCTGATCGCGGGGCCGGTCCGGATCCACCCGCGCGTGCTGCGCGCGATGTCGACGCCGTCCCTGAACCATCGCGGCGACTTCTTCCACGGGGTCGTCCAGGAGATCCGGGACCTCCTCCCCACCCTCTTCGGCGCGAAGGGGCACCAGGTGATCCTCTCCGGGAGCGGGACCGCGGGTCTCGAGGCGGTCTACTCCTGCCTCGTCCCGCGCGAGGCGAGGACGGTCGTCGTCTCGAACGGGAACTTCGGCGAGAGGACCGACGAGCTCGTGCGGCGCTACGCCTCCCGGGTCACGACCGTCTCGGCCCCGTGGGGGAAGCCCCTGCCCGTCGCCCAGGTCCGGGCCGAGCTCGAGAAAGGGGACGTGGGGGCGCTGTGCGTTGTCCACAACGAGACGAGCGTGGGGCTCGCGAACGATCTCGCGGCCCTCGCCCCCGCCGTGCGCGCGTCGGGGGCGCTGTTCCTCGTCGACGGCATCAGCGCGGTCGCGGGGATCCCCATCGCCACCGAGGCCTGGGGGATCGACGCGCTCGTCGCGGGGAGCCAGAAGGGGCTCGCCGCCCCGCCGGGGCTCGCCCTGGTCCACCTCTCCGACCGCGCGGTCGCGCGCCTCCACCCGGGATCGTACTACGTCGATCTCGATGCCCACCTCCGCGCGATCGAGAAGAACGACACGCCCTGGACCCCGGCGGTCCCGCTGTTCCTCGCGCTCCGGGAGGCGCTCCTCTTGCTCCGGGAGGAGACCCTCGGCCGGCGCTTGGAGCGGACCCACCGCCTCGCGGAGGCGACCCGGGCCGCGACGGACGCGCTCGGGCTCA
>JASIEC010000100.1 GCA_030046135.1 Thermoplasmata archaeon
GGACCCCACTGTTCACGATGATCATAGGGTTCGCCGTGACGTGGTGGCCGTTCTACGCCCGGCTCGTTCGCGGCCAGGTCCTGGTCGTGCGCGAACAAAAGTTCATCGAGGCCGCCAGGGCGAGCGGCGCCGGCAAGGGCCGCATCCTCCTGCGCCACATCATCCCGAACAGCATCTACCCCGTGTTCATCCAGTTCTCCCTGGACGTCGGCACGATCCCGCTGCTGATCGGGGGGCTCGTCTTCCTCGGCTTCGGACCGTCGCTGTTGCCGAGCCCCTACTTCCCGGAGTGGGGGACGATCTCGGCGATCAGCGTCAACGATATGCAGACGATCGAGTACAGCTTCTCGCTCGGCTTCGGGGTCTTCCCCTGGTGGCAGTTGTTCTTCCCCGGGCTGGCCCTGTTCATGTTCGCCGTCAGCGTGAACCTCCTCTCCGACGGATTGCGCGACGCACTCGACCCCCGGTTGCGGCGGTAGCGGAGGCCCCACGTCCGCTTCGTCGTCCGAGACGCTCCGCCCGCCGCGACCGACATCGGGCCACCGTCCGTTGCTCACACGCCGTCCCGCGCGGCTGCTCCGTCCCGCGGCCGCGGCGCCGCCGGTCGTTCCCCGCACTACTCCGAGGGCTGCGACCGCGAACGCGGGCCCCTCGCGAGGACGGGGTCAGGTCGTCCTGGACGTCCAGAACCTGAAGACCTACTTCTTCACCTACGATGGGATTGTCCGAGCGCTCGATGGTGTCAACCTCTCGTTCCGGCGGGCCGAGACGACCGGGATCGTGGGCGAGACCGGCTGCGGCAAGAGTGTCACGGCGTTCTCGATCAGCCGCCTGATCGCGGAACCCGGCCGCGTGGTCTCCGGGAAGGTACTGTACCGAGGCGCGAACCTCCTCTGGGGGCTCGAGAAGGAGGCCCGGTTCCGTCGGCTCCGCGGCGGACGCGTGAAGGTCATCCGCTCGTTCCGGCGGGTCGTCGCCGCGAACGAGCGGATGTCGGCGGTTCGGGGCCGGGGGATCTCGATGATCTTCCAGGAGCCGTCGCAGGCGATGAACCCGGTATTCTCTGTCGCCGATCAGCTCGGAGAGACGCTCCTGCTCCACCGGGGGGTGGAGATCGTCAACGGCCTCCTCGAAGCCGACCAGGGGCACGGAGGCGAGGCCGGCGATGTGGGCGGGGCCAGCGGAGCCTTCGGCTCGGAGGGGGGGGCAGGGATCGACCAGCTCCTGCAGAGCGCGGCGCACGCGACGCCCGAGGAGCTGCGCGCGGCGACGGACGCCTACGGCAACTCCCTCGGGGTCGGTTCGCTCGGGGCGGAGCTGTACTACCTCCTCCGGCCGGTCGGCGTACGGCCGACGGCCGCCGCACGTGGGGTTCGGAAGGCCGTACGCCGGGTGCGGCTGTCACGCTGGCAACGGAACTACCTTCGACACCAACGTCGCGTAATGGTGCTGTCGAACCGCCTGCGCGACGTCTATCTCAAGGAGATGACCCTGGGGAAGTCGCTCGCCTTTCAACGGCGCCGACTCCGCGCGCGCATTCGCTGGGAGAAGACGCTACGGTTCTACTACGGCATCGCGGGGATCAAGCGCCGCGTCACGAAGCCGCTCCAGCTCGAGACGTTCTGGCGCTCGGTCCAGCTGTTGGAAGGGGTCCGGATCGCGAACCCCGCCCAGGTCGCGAAGAGCTACCCGCACGAGCTGTCGGGCGGGATGCTCCAGCGGGTGATGATCGCGATGGCGATGTCGGCCGAGCCGGACATCCTCATCGCCGACGAGCCGACGACGGCCCTCGACGTCCCGATCCAGGCCCAGATCCTCGATCTGATGCGGGGACTGAAGCAGCGCGCGGGCACGGCGATCCTCCTCATCACGCACGACCTCGCGGTCGTCGCGGAGGTCGCCGACCGACTCTGCGTCATGTACGCCGGGCAGATCGTCGAACGGGGCCCGGTCCGGGACGTCTTCCGCCAGCCCCTCCACCCGTACACCCAGGGCCTCCTCGCCTCGATCCCCCGGCTCGACCAGCCCGACCGGGAGCTCCGGTCGATCGCGGGGTCGGTCCCGAACCTGATCGACCCCCCGAGCGGGTGCCGGTTCCACCCCCGCTGCCCCCACGCGATGCCCATCTGCCGGGAGGCCCGGCCCCCCACGACCCTGGAGGGGCCCGATCACGCCGTCGCCTGTTACTTATATCACGGGCCTCGGGTGGAGGGGTAACGTGAGCGCCGGGTCTCCCGCCGCGGAGCCGTCGACCCGCGCGCCGATCGTCATCTCGGCCCGGAACGTTCGCAAGTACTTCCCGATCCGAGGGGGCCTCTTCTCGAGCCACATCGGCGACGTTCGGGCCGTCGACGGGGTCAGCTTCGACGTCTACGAGGGGGAGACCGTGGGTCTCGTGGGCGAGTCCGGCTGCGGCAAGACGACGGTCGGGCGGCTCGTCCTCCGGCTCATCGAGCCGTCGGCGGGGCACACGTACTACCGTCCCCCGGCCCCGGTGGCGCAGCGCCTGGAGACGATCTACGGACGCCTGAAGACCCTCCCCCGGACGACGGACAACGGCGGCGGGGTCCCCCCCGACGCGATCCCCCTGCTCGAGGAGCTCCACGAGATCGCCGAGCAGTACTCGCTCTACCGCAAGAGCGGCGGGCGGATGCGCGACCTCCGCGGGAAGCTCCAGATCGTCTTCCAGGACCCGTTCAGCTCGCTCAGCCCGCGGATGCTCGTGCGGGACGTGATCGCGGAGCCGCTCGAGATCCACCACGTCGGGACCCGCTCCGAGCGGCGCCGCCGCGTGAGCGAGCTCCTGGGCGACGTGGGCCTCAACCCCGAGCACGAGTGGCGGTTCCCCCACGAGTTCTCGGGCGGGCAGCGCCAGAGGATCGGGATCGCCCGGGCCCTCGCCCTCCGGCCCGAGTTCATCGTCCTCGACGAGCCGACGAGCGCGCTCGACGTCTCGGTCCAGGCGCAGATCCTCAACATCCTGCGCCGCCTCCAGCAGGAGCAGCGCCTCGCCTACCTGTTCATCTCGCACCACCTCTCGGTGATCCGGGCGATGAGCCACCGCGTGATCGTGATGTACCTCGGGAAGGTCGTCGAGCAGGCCCCGACCGAGGCGCTCTTCGCGCGTCCGCTGCACCCGTACACCCAGGCGCTCCTGTCGGCGATCCCGATCCCGGACCCCGAGCTCCACCGGGAACGGATCATCCTGCAGGGGGACGTCCCGAGCCCCGCCGCCCCGCCCCCCGGGTGCCGGTTCCACACCCGGTGCCCGGCGGTGATGCCGGTCTGCTCGAAGGTCGAGCCGCCGCTGATCGAGGTCCGGCCGGGCCACCTCGTCGCCTGCCACCTGTATCCCGCCGAGTCGGCGGCCCTCCCGTCCTCGGCGGCCGTCCAGGTCCCGCCCGAGCCGGTCGAACTCGACGCCG
>JASIEC010000101.1 GCA_030046135.1 Thermoplasmata archaeon
ATCGGGGCCAACCCGCTCGTCCACTTCGAGGACGAGGCCTCGTACTGGGCCGCGGTCCGGGAAGGCCGCGCCTCACTCATCGGGGCCCCCGGCGAGCATGAGTGGGCGGGCCTCGGCGAGACCGACGTGTACATCTACTTCTGGGGGCCGACCGAGATCGAGCGTCGGGCCCGCCTGAGCGAGAGGGTGCGGGAGCAGCTCACGTCCTTCAACTCGCGCTGGTACGACGAGGCCCGGAGGGCGGGCCTTCGGGGGGCGAGGATGGGGATCGCGTGGGTCACGGAGCGGAATGCCTCGCTCTGGGGCGTCCCTCTCGCCCGATGGCGCTCGCAGATGCTCGATGCGTCCGCCCGCGACCCGGCGACCCTCCGGCCCGCCGCGGAGCGCGTTCGTCGAGCGCTGTCGAGGGGCCGCTCGGTACGCCTCACGCACGCGAACGGCACCGATCTCACGCTCGGGCTCCGCCAGCGCCCGGCGTTCGTGGGTCTCGGGGAGGTCACGCCGGCCACCCGACGCGGTCGGTTCGGCATGCTCGCGAGCGTTCCCGACGCGAACGTGTTCACGGCCGTTGACGAGTCCGTCGCGGAAGGGACGCTGGTCGCCAACCGGGCCTCGGCCCACGGACGGGCCCCGGTCCGGGGCGGGCGCTGGCGGTTCGAGGGCGGCCGCCTTCGCGCGATCGCCTACTCCAGCGGAGCCTCCGGGCTGCGGGCCGAGTACCGGGGCGCTGGGGCTGGCCGGGACCGGCCCTCGTTCCTTGAGGTGGGGCTCGATCCGGCGCTTCGAGGGACGCCGCTGCTCGAAGAGTCGGAGCTCGGGGCGATCACCGTCGGGGTGGGGGGCAACTCGAGCTTCGGCGGCACCACGAAGCTGGAGTTCTTCACCTTCCTCACGGTCGCCGGCGCCGACCTCTCGATCGACGGCCGTCCTCTCGTCCGGGGCGGGCGCATCGTCCCGGGATGAGTGCTAGGTCCTAGCACGCGGTCCAACCCCTCCCCCGTGGCGCGGAACAGGCCCTTATCTGTCGTGGACCGCCCCCTTCGGGGGTGCGGACGCACGTCCGCGGAAGGAGCAACAATGAATCGGATCGGCGGAACGAAGCGACGCGCCGTGTGGGTGGGAGCGACGCTGCTCGTCGCCCTCGCGGTGGTGCCCGCGTTCGTCGGCACGGCCGGCGCGACGGCGGCCCCGGGGGTCACCCCGGCGGTCTCCGCGGCGTGGGCCTACGGCGGACAGAACTGGTCGGGCGGACACCTTTCGACCGACAACGTGACCTTGACGTGGAACGCCACGGTGGGGGAGGTCGTGATCTTCAACGAGACGAACACCTCCTCGACCACGACCGAGCTCGAACTGCAGCGCACCATCATGGTCGCGCTCACGATCTCGGGCTCTGCCGGGAACGTCTCGGCGTCGTACTCCCTCCGCGCCCTCGAGAAGGACGCCGCGTACGCGAACGTCACCAACACCTCGACGGTGTACGTCGAGGGGTCGCCCGTCGCGGCGCTCGGCCTCCTGAACGCGTCGGTGGTCGCGAACGACTCCATCGCGGAGTCCCTCTCGGTCTCCGTCGCGAACCTCTCCGAGTCCGCCGCGTTCAACGCGAGCGCGCTCGCGAAGGGATCGGTCTCGTTCTCGCCGTCGCTCGGCCTGGTCCCGCTCAACCTCACGGGTGTGAGCGCTTGGAACTCGTCGGCCGTCGCGACGCCGAACGTGAGCTGGGCCGGCGGGTACGCCTGGATGACCCACGCGATCAACGGCACCGTCAACAACGGCAGCCAGACGTTCAAGGGGAACCTGACGGCGACCGGCACGGTGGACCTCAACGGCTACCTCGTGGTCGCGGGCCTCCCCTCGTTCCACGACCACCGCGCCCGGATCGGGGTCCTGCTCGCCGTGACGGGCCCCTTCGACCTCTACGACGGGTTCCTGTTCCTCCCCCACGCGTTCGACTTCTTCGGGGGCGGAGCCCAGCCGTTCGCGGACGCCTCGCTCGGGGCGGCGACGGTCTCCCAGGAGACCCTCTACCTCACGAAGGGCCCGATCCACCCGGATTCGTTCACCGCGGCCGGGACGGGCTTCAACGCCACCACCTCGGGCGCCGCGTCGATGGCCGCGGCGGTCGGTGAGAGCCCGGCGGTCCTGCCGGCGAGCTCGGACGGCGGAGCCTCGGTCGTCATGCAGCCGGAGAGCACGAGCCAGGCCGACGCTCAGGCCCACTGCTTCGACCAGTACGGCTGCGCGGCCGGGCCCGCCGGGCTCGGCCCGCTCGCCTACGCGCTGATCGGCATGGTCGTCGTCGCCTCGGTCGGGGCGATCGGGTGGCGCGCCTACCGCCGCCGCTCGAAGCCCCAGCCGGGGACCGGCGGGAACGGGCAGACTGGGACGCCTCCGGCGGGCGCGGTGGTCGCGCCGCCGACGCCCCCGACGGGACCGACGGACCCCGCGTCCGCTCTGGGCCCCGCACCGCCTCAACCGTAGTCGGGTCGGTTACGCACGGGGGAGCCCCCTACGGGGCTCTTCCCAACCCCTTCCTACCTTTCTTCAGAGGATTCGCAGCGGGACGCGGCTCACGGCCAGGAACTGAGCGACGAGCGGGCCGCGCCGAGGACCTTGCGATCGTTCTCGTACGGCACGAGCTCCATCGCGCGGATCGGGTCTGCCCACTCGTATCGGTCGAACAGGGACTCGGGTCGTGCCGATTCCTCCTCGGTCCGTGCGAGGAAGTAGACGGTGACCTTCACGACGTTCCGCTGCTTCCGGGCCGAGTAGAACCGGTGCGAGACCTCCGCGATCTCGGGGCCGAGCGTCACGCGGGGGAGCCCGGTCTCCTCGACCGTTTCTCGAACGGCCGCGCCGGCGAGCGACTCCCCGGCTTCGACGTGACCCTTCGGCAGGCACCATCGATCCTCCTCCCGATGGTGGAGGAGGAGGACGCGGCGGGAGGGACCCTTCCCGACGAGGACGGTCCCCGCGGCGAGCTCCGACACCGCGGGGGCGTCCGGACGGAACGGACCGTTCGCCGGGTTCATCGCCCGGGCGAGGGGCCCACCCCCTATCAGACCTCGCCCCGGGTCGGCCCGCTTCGGGGCGCGAACCGTTATCGGCGGAGAGAGCTCCCTCAGGAGATGCCCGAGGCGGCCGAGGAGGTCTCGGACCTCGCCTCGCTCGTCCGCCGGAAATCGGCCCGGAACGGGGCCAAGGCGGCGCTTCTCTTCAAGGACCGCGCGCTGAGCTACGCGGAGCTCGATCGCGAGACCGATCGGGTCGCCGCCGGGCTCGCGAAGTCGGGCGTCCGCCCCGGGGACCGCGTCGCGGCGTTCCTATTCAACACCCCCGAGTTCCCGCTGCTCTGGTTCGGCGTGGCGAAGGCGGGCGCGGTGCTCGTGCCCCTCAACACGGCGCTGAAGGGCGAGCTCCTGCGCTACGAGCTCGCCGACAGCGAACCCGCGGCGCTCGTGGCGGACGCGCGGCTGTGGCCGGCGTACGAGCCCCTCCGCAAGACGCTCGGGATCCGTCGGGAGTGGATCGTCGGCGGGGACCGGGAGATCCACGACCGGGCGCGGGGGACCCTGCCGTGGTCGGCGATCCGGTCGGAGGACCCGCCGCCGTCCGTCCCGCCCCTGCGACCAGGCGACCCGGTCGAGGTGATGTACACGAGCGGGACCACGGGCCCCCCCAAGGGAGCGCTGATCCCTCACCTCAAGCCGATCGCGACGGCGAGGGAGATCGGCCGGCGCAGCCGGCTCGAACCCGACTCGGTCCTCTTCACCGCCCTCCCGCTGTTCCACTGCAACGCGCAGGAGATGACGACGCTCACTGCGCTCCTCCACGACCTCACGGCCGCATTCGACGAACGGTTCCACGCGTCCACGTTCTGGGAGAGCGCGGCAAGCCTCGGCGCGACCCACGTCTCCCTGCTCATCTCGATGATCAACGTCCTCCACAAGCAGCCCCCGAGGGCGACGGACCGGACGCACCGGGTCCGCACGGCGCTGACGGCGGGAACCACCCGGGACGTCTGGCCCGACTTCGAGCGGCGCTTCGGCGTCACGATCGTGGAGCTCTACGGCATGACGGAGTGCGGCTGCACCACTCTCATGAACCCCTCCGAGGCGATCCGGGTCGGATCGGTCGGAACCCCCCTCGGCTTCGTCGAGGCGGACGTCGTGGACGACGACGACCGGCCAGTCCCGGCGGACACGCGCGGCGAGCTCGTCGTCCGTCCGCGGGCCCCGTACACGATGTTCCTGGGCTACCTCCACCAGCCCGAGAAGACCGTCGAGGCGTGGCGGAACGCTTGGTTCCACACGGGCGACTACGTGACGCGCGACGCGGACGGCTACTACTACTTCGTCGACCGGAAGAAAGACGTCATCCGGCGCCGCGGCGAGAACCTGGCCCCGCACGATGTCGAGGCGGTGCTCAACGGCCACCCGGCGGTCTTCGAGTCGGTCGTCGTCGGGGTCCCGTCGCCGCTCGGCGAGGAGGACGTAAAGGCGTTCGTCCAGCTTCGCCCCGGCGCGGTGGCCGAGCCCCGCGCCCTCTTCGAGTACTGCGTCGAGCGCCTGCCGTTCTTCATGGTCCCGAGATTCCTCGAGTTCATCGACGAGATCCCAAAGACCGCGAACCAGAAGGCCCAGCGGTTCCTCCTCAAGGGCCGCCGGGGAGGGGCAGAGCACGACCGCGAAACGCTCGGAGTCGTCGTCCGCGCCCCCTGAGCCCTCGCCGAGCGGGGCGCCGCCGGTCGTCCTCGACACCAACGCCCTTCTGCTCCCGTTCCGCTCGTCGATCTCCCTCGTCGCCGAGGTGCGGCGCCTCCTCCCGGGGTCGGAGCTCGTGGTGCCGAGCTCCGTGCTCGACGAGCTCGACCGCCTCGCCCGCGCCGATGTCCCGTTCGCGGGCGCCGCCGCGCAGCTCGGCCGCTCCCTTCGGGCCGTTCCCGTGACCCGCCCCGGCGACGCGGGGGTCCTCGAAGCGGCCCAGGGGCTCGGGGGATGGGTCCTCACGGCCGACCGGAAGCTCGCGGAGACGCTCCGCTCGAGCGGCGTGCCGGTGCTGCGGCCCCGCGACCGGGCCCGCCTCGAGATCGTCCGGGAGCGGCGGCAACCCCGCGTCCCGGGCCGTCGGCCGGGGCGCTCCGTCCGCCGGGCGGCGGGGAAGCTCGGCAACCGTTAAGAAGCGACCCCCGCTCGAGCGCGCCCGGACCGCGGATGTCGGACGACGATCGCCTGCTCGAGCTCCCGGAGCCCGAGTTCGGGAGCGGAGTCGTCGGCGTCTGCGACATCTGTGGGAAGCGTCAGGCGGTCGTCGTCCTCACCAAAGAGCGGTTCAAGCTCTGCGTCCTCGATTTCCTCAACAAGGCGTGGATCGGCTCGGACCGCAAGCCGGGGGTCCCGGCCCCCCTCTACCGGAGCGAGAGGGTCTCGTACCCGACCGCCTCGACCCCCTCCGGGACGGCTCCCGCGATAGTCCTCACCCCCGCGAAGCTCGTTCGCCGCCCGGTCCTGCTGATCGTTCCGGACGTCTACGGGATCACGACGACATTGCTCGACGGCGCGATCCGGTTCGCGAAGGAGGGGTTCGAGGTCCTCCTCCCGGATCTCGCCCGGACGGAAGGGATCGGCGCGTCGTACCATGCCGCCCTCCGGGGGGGGAGCTGGCTTCGCGGCGGGGTTCCGGTCACCTCCGCGAAGGTCCGGACCCTCGTCCGGCTGTACCAGGACGCTCTCGCGTACCTGCTCACACGGGAGATGGTCGACCCGGCGAAGGCGGCGGCGTTCGGCGCGTCGTACGGCGGCAGCCTCGCGATCGCGCTCGGGGCCGAGGAGACGCGGCTGCGGGCCGTGGTCCTGGCCTATCCCCGCCCCGTTCGGCCGCGCGACGTGGGCAAGCTCGTCACCGCCTCCGTGCTGTGCGTGCGGGGTTCGAGCGATCGGGTCGCCGCCCTCGCCGTGGATCAGCTCCGGAGCTCGCTCACGGGGACGCCCGTGCCGGTCTCCGTCGCGGAGGTCGCCGGGGCGCGCCACGGATTCCTCTCGCGCGACCTCGCCTCCTACGACCTCCGGGCTGCGGAGGAGGGATGGGCGCGGATCGTGACGTTCCTCCGGGAGACGCTCCTCCCACCGCCTCCCCGACCCCCTCCTCCTCCCGTACGAACGACGCTTCCGAAGCCGCCGACGGCCCCCGCGGCCGCACCGGAGCCTTCCCCCCGCGCCGCCGCTCCAAGCTCGGCGGGACCGGCGCCCCGGCCCGCCGCGGCCCCGCCGGGGACCCCCGGCTAGGCGGGGTACTCGTAGAACCCGCGGCCGGTCTTCCGGCCGAGGCGACCGGCGTCCACGTAGCGTCGGAGGAGCGGGGAGGGCCGGTACTTCGGGTCGCCGAACTCGCGGAACATCGTCTCGGCGACCTCCAGCGCCACATCGAGCCCGATGAGGTCGGCCAGCTCGAACGGTCCCATCGGCATCCCGGCGCCGGCCTTCATGGCGAGGTCGATGTCCCGAGCGGAGGCCAACCCTTCGGCGAGAGCGAAGCACGCCTCGTTGAGGACCGGGAGGAGGAGGCGGTTCACGACGAACCCGGGGGCCTCCCGGACGACGATCGGGGCCAAGGGTCCCCGATGGTTCCGGAGTCCCTCGAGGAACCCCACCACGTCCTGGACGACGTCGTCGCGCGTATCGGCCCCGGCGGACACCTCCACGAGCGGAAGCGTGTGCGGCGGATTGAAGAAGTGGGTGACGAGCGTCGTGGGCCGGTGCCGAAGCCCCCGGGCGAGCCTCGTGATCGAGAGCGACGAGGTGTTCGAACCGAGGACCGCGTGCTCCGGGAGCACCCGGTCGAGCGCCCCGAGGACCTCGTGCTTCGTCCGTTCCTCCTCGAAGACCGCCTCGACGGCGAAGTCGACCTGGCCGAACTCTTCGTACTCGGTGACCCCTCGGACCCGGGCGTACGTCTCGTCCGCGCGAGCCGGCGAGAACTTTGGCGCGAGCTTGGCGCGGATGCGGGCCGCTTGCTCCTCGGTGATCGCCCCGGCCTCCTCGCTGACGCGGGCGATCTCCTTGGACGCGCGTTCCGCGTGAAACTTTGCGAGTTCGTCGACGATCGCCCGGACCCGGGCCCGGCCCGCCTCCACGCGGGCC
>JASIEC010000102.1 GCA_030046135.1 Thermoplasmata archaeon
TCGACGACCTCGACCCGGCTGCTAACCCCCGCCGGCTGCGACGCGGCCCCCGCGGGAGTGATCGGGCGTGAGGTTCCTGCCGCCCCGACCCGACGCCCCCGAGAGGATTCATCCCCCCTTGTTGCCCGACCGGTGGCCGCGGACCCCCCGTCGACGGAACCATGCTCATCGAAGCACGTAGAGCGATCGACGCAGCCAGCGTAGCGAGGCGGCCCGGGCGATCGCGCCCAAACGCCATTGCCGTCGGGGCTTGACGGCTCCGAGTCGATGTCGACCGAGCTGCGGACGATCCAGGACCTGTACCGCTATCATTTCCGGAAGCTCCGGAGCTATCTCCGGACGATCTGGGACCTGCCGGTGCGGGAGCGATATCGGGACCGGGGCTCGACCTATCCTTCGCTCGTCGACATCTACCTGCACATCCTCGACGATTACCGGTTCTGGTTCATCCAAGCGTACACGGGGAAGACCTTCCGCGATTTTCCGCTCGGGATCCGGCTCAGCCGCGCGAAAGCTGAGACGGCGACCCGCGCGGTGGAGCGGTTGGTGATCGGCTTCCTCCGGAAGCTCCGCCCGAGCGACCTGGACCGGACGTTCTACATCCAGGTCGACAAGCGAACGATCACCGTCCGCGCGATGCTGCTGCAGATGATCGAGGGGGATCTCCAGCACAAGGGGGAGCTCAATGCGCTCCTGTGGCAGATGGAGGTGGAGCCGCCGGCGGTCGATCTCTCGCGATCGGCCGGCTTCTAGCAGGCCGCCCTCGGGAGCTGTAGCCAAGCGGGCGGTCTCCGGTGGCCCGCGACGAGCGCCCGAACGAGCGATTCGGTCTCGCCCCGCGCGAGGGGCGACCTTCGCTTAGACAAATCTCCAGGACCCGGCAAAGCGAGTCCACATCTTGTCGCTGGAGACGATCCCTCGAACCTTGCCGGTGGAGGAGTCGAGGAAGGCTGTGAGCGTGTAGGGCGGGTTCAGGTACGAGACGACGAAGAGCCCCGGCGACAGTCGGCCGAAGAAGCTCCGGCCTGGGCGTATCCGGCTCCCTCGCCCGGAGAAGGTCGCCCCTCGATACACGATCGACCCATCCGCGTTGAACGTGTGATGGTACACCGTCCGGCTCCCCTTCCCGTCCGCGAGCTCCCATCGAACCGTTCGCCGAAGGAGCGTACCGGCCGGGGGTTGCCGCGGTTTGCGAGTTCGGGCCCGTCGCGCCATCCGCTCCCAGATCGGAACTCTCGTCCGGCTACAAATTCTGTCCCCCTGGGAGGTCGGAGAGCCGCTGCCCCCTGCACCGACCCCTCCGTCGCGCACGTCGGGGGGGGCTCCGGTCGCCCCGGAGGGTCTAGGTCAGGCCCGTGAGAGACTGACGGTACCTTTCCAGCTCTGCCCGGAACGGACTCGCGGTCAGGTGCCGGTCGTCAGGAGGGCCGCTCGGAGGCGATCCGGAGGATGGCCGAGGCCGATCGATCGATGTCGTCGTCGGTGGTCGCCCACGAGCTGACGCTGATCCGCATCGCCGTCGTGCCGTGCCAGACCGTGCCGCCGCACCAGCAGGTGCCGTCCTGCTGCACCGCGGCGATCACTCGACGGGTCTCGTTTTCGGTCCCGAAGGAAACGAGGACCTGGTTCAGGTCGACCTGATTCAGAATCTGGCATCCGCCGGCGCGAAGGAGCGAGGCCATCCGAGCCGCGTGCCGGCAGCAGCGGTCGATCAGATCGGCGAGCCCCGACCGCCCGAGCGACCGTAGGGCAGCCCAGGCATCGACGCCCCGAGCCCGTCGCGACATCTCGGGAGCGAACTCCATCGGCTCGCCGTCCACCGAGTCAGGAAGGTACGCGGCCGCCGTCCCCGACATGGCGGCTCGGAGGTGTCGCCCGTCCCGAACGAAGACCGCACCGCTGTCGTACGGCACGTTGAGCCACTTGTGCGCGTCGATCGCCCACGAGTCCGCGTCCTCGATTCCCGCGGCCAATGCCTTCCGGGGCGGGCTCGCGCGCGCCCACAGACCGAACGCCGAGTCGAAGTGGACCCAGGCGCCGCTCCGATGCGCCCGCTCGCAGATCTCGCGCGCCGGGTCGAACGCCCCGGTGTTGACGTTCCCCGCTTGGGCGCAGACGACGCTCGGCCCCGACAGCTCGGGAAGCCGGTCCGCGCGCATCCGGCCCTGCCCGTCGGTGGGGACCCGGACGACCCGTTCGCGTCCAAATCCGAGGAGGGCGAGTGCCTTGAGGACCGAAACGTGGACCTCGTCGCCGACGACGACCGTCACCGCCGGCGCCCCGAAGAGACCCCGGGCCTCGACGTCCCAGCCAGCCCCCGCGAGCACCGCATGCCGGGCCGCGGCCAACCCCGCCAGGTTCGCCATCGTATCGCCGGTGACGAACGCCCCCCGCGAGGACGGCGGGAGGGACAGCGCATCCCGGATCCACTCGAGGGCCGTCGCCTCGAGGCGCGCCGCGACGGGAGACATCACCTCCACGGCCGCGTTCTGGTCCCACGCTCCGGCGAGCCAGTTCGCCGCGAGCGCGGCCGGCAGCGCGCTCCCGATCACGAATCCGAAGTACCGACCGCCCGCCGTGCCCACCGTCGCCGGCGAGCCGACTTCGTCAAGCCGCCGCAGCACGGAGGCAGGATCCTCTCCCTGGTCCGGGAGGGGTCCGCCCAACGAACCGAGCCGCTCGATCGCCCCCTCCGTCGGTCCCACCCGGCGGGCCTTGAGCCCCTCGAGATACCGGTCCGCCCGGCCCGCCGCGTCGTGCAGCAAGCCCTCCTTTCCGCCGACCACGGGGGCGGATCCCAGCTCCTCCCATGATGCTTTCCGTCGGGCCGCCCGCCGGCGCCGAACGAAGCGGCCCGTGCAGCCCGGACGGCCGGACCCGAGGGGAGCCGCGAGACGGCTTCTTCCCTGGGATGCGACCGCCGGGTGAGGAGGAGAACGGAGGGAAGCGAAGCGAACTTCAGGAACGAGACTCAGCCCGTCGTGAGGTCGCGATAGGCGGTCGGCCTCGGGCGGAACGCCACGAACATCACCTCATGTCCTTCGACCCGGTGGAGTCCTCGGTAACCTCTCACGCGCATCGTCCAGAGACCCCGGCCCCCCTTGAGCGCGTGGACGTCCAAGATGCCGGAAAACGACCGAAACGGCGACCGCTCTAGCTCCGTGAACCCCACATCGAAGAGACGGCGAACCGACCCGGGAAGGCGCATCAGCTCGCTCGCGGCCGATAGCGTGAACCGGACGGAGAAGAGCACGTCAGTACGCCCGACGCGTACGAAGCTCGCTCAGCGAGACACGTGGCTCCTCGCGGTAGCGGCGGTCCATCTCCCGGAGGAACTCCTCGGTGGGATACTCCTCGATCAACTCGAGGATCACGTCTCCGTAGGTCTTCCCCGGGGTCTTGTACTTGGCCAAGGCACGTCGCACAAAGACCGGTACGGTGATCGTAGTGGGGGCGGTGTCTGCGGCCACGATGGCACGAGGCAATTGGCACTATAATTGGCTGGTCCGCAACCCGCCCGCCTGAAACCACCCGGGCTGACGGGTGTCAGTATCGCATTGGTTGTTACGGGCCCGAGGGGATTCGAACCCCTGACCTTGCGGTTAAGAGCCGCCTGCTCTACCGAGCTGAGCTACGGGCCCGCGACGGCGCGGGAGCGGGCCGCTCGCATAAAGCCTGCCGGCGAGCGGGACGCTCGACGAGACGGCGGCTCGGCGCCCGCCTACGCCGCGATCCTCTCGAGCGCCGCGCCCACCATCAGAGGAAGCAGGAGGGTCACGTCGCCCTCGACGGTCGTGTGGCGCGCCTTCGCCTTCAGCTTCCCCCACGAGATCGCCTCGCGGGTCCGCGCGCCGGAGAGGCTCCCGTCCCATTCCACCGCCGTCGTGATGTAGAGGGCGGCGTCGAGGCCCCCCCGGAACTGGTTCCACCAGATCGTGTGGTGCTTGGAGATCCCCCCGCCGAGCAGGATCGCGCCGGCACGCTTCGCCTCGAAGACGAGGTCGGAGAGCGCCTGCTCGTCGGAGAGGAGATCGAGCGACAGCCCGCGGTGGTCCTGCCAGAACAGCCACAGCTGCGAGCCGACGGCCCCGTCCAGGAGCCCGGGGACGAACACCGGGACGTTGCGCCGTGCGGCCGCCCGGAGGAGGCTCGAGCTCGCGCGGGCCGGGATCGCCTCACCGAGCGCCCGCGCCAGGGCTCGTCCGGAGAGCGACCGGGTCCCGCCCTCCCACAACCGCTCGAGGACCTCCCGGGTCTTTCGCTCGATGATCGTGCCGTAGTTCGCCTGGGGGATCACGAGGTTTCCGAGTCGGTAGAGGTGACGACGGTGCAGCGCCGCGTCGTCGAGGGTCCACGCCCCGTGGTAGTACGGGCGGAAGGAGCGCGCGAGGTCGTGGTCGAGGGTCCCGCAGGTGGTGACGATCGCATCGACGTACCCTCGCTCGACGAGCGTCGTGAGGACGCCCCGCGTTCCGGTGGCGACGATGTCGGCGGGGAAAGAGAGGAAGACGGTCATGTCGCGATCGCGAAGGATCCGCGCCAGGAGGTCGACCCCCTCGGCCACGCCCTTCGCGCTGAAGCCGCCCCCGTCCTCGAGCCGGCGGGCGAGCGCGTCCAGCGACGGACGATCGTCGACCCTCACGTCCTTCACCGGGCGGGGCACGGGGCCTCGGGAGCGGCGGGCGGTTAAATCGGTCCCGGGAGCGCCGTCCACGTAGGGGGAGAACGGGGGGACTGTTGCAGCGGTGGCTCCCCGCCGCCCCTCGGTCCCTTAACCTCCGCGCACCTCGAGGCTCGGAACCGATGGCCGACGGGACGGGCTCCCTCCTCCAGCGCCTCGAGTGCCGGTCGTGCTGCACGCAAGTCGACCCCGGGCGACCTGTCGGCGTCTGCCCGACGTGCGGTCTCGCGCTCCTCGCCACCTACGCCCTCGATCGGCTCGAGGCGACGGCGTGGTGGAGCGGCCTCTCGAGCCGGCCCGCCACCCTCTGGAGGTACCGAGAGCTCCTTCCGATCGGTTCGCCGGAGTCGATCATGACGCTCGGCGAACCGATGACCCCTCTCGTGCCGCTCGGTCCCGTGCCCGAGGCGGACGGCGTGGCGGTGCGGCTGAAGGACGACGGGGCGCTCCCGACAGGATCGTTCAAGGCCCGCGGGATGGCGGTCGCTGTCTCCCGGGCGACGGAGCTCGGTCTCCGCGATCTCTACGTGCCGAGCGCCGGCAACGCGGGGATCGCCCTGGCGGCATACGGGGCCCGGGCGCGTTCCCGCGTCCGGGTCTACCTTCCCGAGAGGACGCCGGAGCCGATGCCGTCCGCCGCCCGGGCCTACGGCGCCGAGGTGCGACTGCTCCCCGGCACGTTGCGCGAGGTCGGGGCGGCGGCGCGGGCGCTCGAAGCCGGGCACGGAGGGTTCGACATGTCCACGCTGCGCGAGCCCTACCGCGTGGAGGGAAAGAAGACGATGGGACTCGAGATCGCCGAGCAGGCAGGTCCCGGCGGGATGCCGGATGCGATCGTCTACCCGACCGGAGGGGGCACCGGCCTCGTCGGGATGTTCAAGGCGTTCTCCGAGCTGGCCACCCTCGGGTTGATCGATCGGGTGCCCCGCCTGCTCGCGGTCCAGCCGGAACACTGCGCGCCCGTCGTCCGTGCGCTCCGGGAGGGGAGCCCGCGCGCCGAGCCGTGGGAGGTGCCGACGACGCTCGCTCCGGGCCTCCTCGTGCCAGCGCCGTTCTCTTCGGAGCGCGTCCTCGAGGCGATCCGGGGCAGCCGCGGGGGCGGCGTGACGGTGAGCGATCGCGAGATCGTCGCCGGGGTTCGAGCGCTCGCGGCGCGCCACGGGACCTCCGCCTCGCCCGAGGGGGCCGCGCCGTACGCCGCCCTCCCCCACCTCCTTCGGGAGCGGCTGATCCGCCCCGGCGAGTCGGTCCTGCTCTACTGTACGGGGAGCGGGATCCCGTTCGCGGGGACGGACTGGGACGCCCGCCTCGACGCCGGCCCAGGGTAGCGGCCGATCGACGGGGCTCCGTCAGCCCCCGGGTCGCCGGGGGCGGTACCGACCATCCCGGCGGCCCTCGCGGCGCCGGGACGGAGGGGGACCGCGCGGACGGGGACGGCCCCCGGACGATCGGTCGGAGCCGCGGAACCCCCCTCGGTCCCTCGGCGGAGGCCCCGACGGGGGCGCGGTGAGGTCGAAGCCGGGAATCTGGGCCCGTGGGATCCGGGCTCCGAGCATCCGCTCGATCCGCGCAAAGTCCCCCTCCTCCTCCGACGACACGAGGGTGAGCGCTTCCCCCCGTCGCTGGGCCCGGGCGGTGCGCCCCACGCGGTGGATGTACGTCTCGGGCTCGTGGGGGACGTCGTAGTTGATCACGTGGCTGACCCCCTCGACATCGAGGCCCCTCGCGGCGATGTCCGTCGCGACCAGGAGGCGGTGGGTCCCGCCCCGGAACCCTTCGAGCGCCTTCACGCGCTGGCTCTGGCTCCGCCCTCCGTGGAGGACGCCCGCGTCGAACCGGCGGTCGACGAGCTGCCGGGCGAGCCGGTTCGCGCGGTGCTTCGTCCGGACGAAGACGAGAACGCTCGTCATCGTCTCGTCGCGGAGGAGCTCGACGAGAAGGTCGGTCTTCCGGACCCCCGGGACCGCGAGGGCGAGGTGGGAGACCCCGACCGCGGCGACCGTGGTCGGGTCGACCTGGACCATCTTCGGGTCGCGCAGGTAGTCCCTCGAGAGGCGGACGACCTCGGGGGGCATCGTGGCCGAGAAGAGCATCGTCTGGCGATCGGTGGGGAGAGACCGCACGATCCGGCGCACGTCGGGGAGGAATCCCATGTCGAGCATCCGATCCCCCTCGTCGAGGACCAGGATCCGGAGCGCGGAGAAGTCCACGTAGCCGCGCCCCATGTGGTCGAGGAGCCGGCCCGGGGTGGCGATCACGATCTCGGCCCCGCCCTTGAGGCCCCGCTCCTGCTCGAGCATCCCGACGCCGCCGTAGACCGCGACCCCCCGGATCCGGGTGTGACGTCCGAGCTGCCGGACGAACTCCTCGGCCTGGAGGGCGAGCTCCCGAGTCGGCGTGAGGACGAGCGCGTAGATCCTTCCCGGAGGGAGCTCGAGCAGCCGCTCGAGCGTCGGCAGCAGGAACGCGGCGGTCTTCCCCGTCCCGGTCTGGGCCGTCCCGACCAAGTCCCGCCCGAGGACCGCCGGGGGGATCGTCCGGTCCTGGATCGGGGTGGGGGTGACGTATCCCATCGACCGCACGCCAAGGCGCAGGCGGGGGTCGAGCGGGAGATCGTCGAACGAGGTCGCGGGGGTCTTCGGGCGGGGGGGCACGGGGTCCGGGTCGGTCATGATGAATCTCGGAGGCCCGATCCGCCAGGGCCGACCGGGGTCGCTGTTCACCGGCGGAACCCGGACCTCGGTTAAGAGCTCTCCCGCCGGCGACGCCGTCGGCCGGGGCCACCGTCCGGGGTCGAGGTCCGAGATCGACGACGGGGTGAGCGGGCCCGGCCCCGCGCGCGGGTGCCTCCCGCGGGGGCGACCCGTCGGGGTCGCCCCGGGCGGAGGCGGTACTCGAAGAAGAGGGCACCCGGGACGGGATGCGCCCAGTACTTCTCCGCGGGGGAGAATCCCATCTTTCGGTAGAGCTGGATGGCGGCCGTCATCGTGGGGAGGGTGTCGAGCAGCGCGCGCGAGTACCCGAGCCGGCCCGCCGCGTCGAGCGCCGCCCGGGTCAACCGCTCGCCGACGCCGCTCCCCCGGAACCCGGGGCGCACGTAGACGCGCTTGATCTCCCCGACGCCCCGACGGAGGCGTCGGAGGGCCGCGCACCCGATCGGGAGCGGGCCCGACAACCCGAGGAAGAGCGCGCCCCCCGGCGGGCCGTACATCCCCGGAAGGGCCCGCGTCTCCGCCTCGAACTCCTCGACGCCCCGCTCGAGGATCGAATCGGCGAAGTCCGTCACCTCCCGGTGCTCGACGAGCCACCGGAGGTACTCCCGGAACAACCCGCGGACCGCCTCGAGATCCGCGGCGCTCCTCGCCCGCCGGACGTGGACCGGCGGGGACGGGGCCGGCTCGTCAGGCGCCACGCGGGCGGGGTCGCTCGCCCTCGCTTATAGAAATCGGCCCCCCTCCGCCCGGCCTCGCGGGGGCTACACGCCGCCCGTGAGACCGAGGGAGTAGGAGCGGAACAGGAGGAGGTAGGCGAGCACGTACCCCGCGATCGCCCCTCCGTTGAGGAACGGGAGCCCGGCCTGCGGGTTCCCCCCGGCGACGAGCCGCATGAGGCCGGCGTACCCGACGAGCGAGCCCAGCAGCACACCGATCGCGACCCAGAAGTTCGCCCCGAGCCCGGCGATCGAGGGGAGCGTCGGGAGCCAGACGAACGCCGAGACGACGAGCGTCCCCGGGATCACGACGTCGCCGAGACCCATGAACACCGCCGACCGCTCCCCGACGGGCTGGGCCCGGTGCTCGGCGAGCGACGGGCTCGAGGGGTAGTCGAACTCGGGGGCGTCCGGGACGACCATGAGGATCGGGAGCTTCATCTCCGTCACGACGTCCGCGAGCGACACCATGTGCTTCGTGCGGTAGACGGCGATCGCGTCGTACGCCATCAGGGCCCCGAGCAGGATGAAGGCGGGGAGGATCGCGAAGGAGATCCCGAGGATCGCGGTGAGCGCCCCGCCCGCCGCGAATCCGGCGAGGTCGACGATGTACCACTGGGGCTCGAGGAGGAGCGCGAGGTAGAGGCCGGCGCTCGCCATGGCGGCGAAGGCGAGCGCGGGGTCGGCGACGATCTCGGCGCCGTACGGGGGCAGGAGGGTCGAGCCGGGGGGCAGGAGCGAGAACGTCGCGTAGAGCGTCAGGTAGAGCGCGGCCGCGATCCCGACGAGGATGACGTGGCGCAGCGTCGCCACGCCCCCCTCCCGCCGCGCGAACAGCAGGATCCCGAGCGGCGCGATGACGATCACGGCGATGATGAAGAGCGGCGCGGTCGGGCTCTGGGAGTTCGACGTCGTCGCGAGGCCGGCCGAGCGGAACGGGTCCGCGAGGGCGAGGGCGGCGAGCTGCGTGCCGACGTAGAGGCCGAGGAGGCCGAAGCCGCGGAGGCTCCGCATGCCGACGCTACGGCTGGGCGATGGCGTAGGCGTTGTTGCCGAGCACCTTCGTGATCTTCGCGTTGACCGTCATGCCCCGCTGGGTCGCCCCCGAGACGAAGATGACGAACCCTTCCTTCTTCGCGACCCCGTCCCCCCGGCGCCCGACGTCCTCGATCGTGAGGCGGTAGACCTCGCCGACGACGACCGGCGTCTTCGGCTTCTCGGGCTCCACGGTCCGGCGCATCGTCACCGGCCGCTGGGCGCCGCACGCTTCGCAGACCAGGAGCGTGAACCGGGCCTCCTTCTGAAGGTGCGTGTCGGGGCGCTTGCACTCCGAGCAGATCACGTACTTCTGCGTGTACTCCTTGATCCGGAGGTCGATCGCCTCCTTGGCGAGGCGCGACTTGAGGACGCCCCGCGGAAGGTCGAGGACGCCCGGGCAGCCGAACTCGCGGGCGAGGAAGCCGATCACGTGGGCGGGGTCGCGCCGGAGCACGCCGGCGATCTCCTGGAAGTTGCGGATGACGGTGTTCTTCCCGTCCGTCATCACGTCGGCGTCAGGGACCTGGAACCGCTCCCCGCCCGTGCGGACGGGGGGGAGCTTCGCCCGCGCCCTCTCGAGGAGGACCGAATACGACTCCATCGGAACGACCGACGAGCGAGCCCCGGACCTTAACGGTTCCCGCCGTCCGGCGACGAGAACCCCTCGAGAGCGTCGAGCACGCGCGCGAGGTTCCGCTCGTCCACGACCGCGTGCGCCTTCGCCCGGATCGCCTCGTCCTTGGGGAGGAACGCCACCCCGAGGCGGCTGCGCCGGAACAGGCCGAGGTCGATCTCGGAGTCCCCGACGGAGGCGGTCTCCTCGGGCGCGATCCCGAGCTGCCGCTGGAGCTGCCCCAGCACCTCCTCCTTCCCCCAGATCGGGACCCGGACGATCCCCTCGCCCGTGAGCCGGCCGTCCGGGTGGACCCGGAAGCCGTTCGCGAGCGCGACGTCGATCGACAGCTCGCGGGCGACCCGCCGAGCGAGGAGGTCGATCCCGCCGCTCACGATCGCCGTGCGGACGCCGCGCGAGCGGAGCCCGCGCAGGAGCTCGGCCGCGCCCGGCATGAGGGGGACGCGGTCCAGGATCGCCTCGAGGTCGCCGAGGTGCAGGGAGGGGCGGTGGCGCCGCCAGATCGCGACGTCGGACCGGATGAATCCCTCGTCGTCGATCTCGTTCGCGAGGAACCGTCGGAGCCCCTCCGAATTCTGCTCGCCGAAGTGCGCATGGACGGCCGCCCAAGAGCTCGCCACGTCGACGAGCGTTCCGTCCATGTCGAGCGCGACGAGCCTAAGCACGCTCGCCCCGCGCGATCGCGTCCGCCTCGTCGAGGACCCGGGCGGAGGGGCGCGCCGCCCACGCGGCGAGGTTGGCGTCGACCTGCTCGGGCCGTCCCGCGCCGAAGACGGGCGCGGCCCCCCGCGACCGGAGCCAGTGGAGGGCGATCGACGCCATCGGGACCTCCGCCCGGGCGGCGAGATCCCGGAGGGCGCGGGCCCGGGCGACCAGCGTCGACCGCCGATCCGGATCGAAGAGGCGGCGGGCGAACCGCTGCACGTCGGCCGGGACCCTCTTTCCGTCCAGGTATCGGCCCGCGAGGAGGCCTCGCGCGAGCGGCGTGTAGGCCTCGACGAGGATCCCCTCGCGCCGGCAGTGCTCCAGGACGGGCTCTGCCTCGTCTCGGTCGAAGAGGTTGTAGCGGACCTGGTTGACCGCGATCCGGGCCTCGGTGAGGTGCCGGGCCGCCTCCTCGAGCTCCTCGACGGAGAAGTTCGAGACCCCGATCGCGCCGACCCGACCTTCCTTCCAGAGGCCCTCGAGGGCCGGCATCGTCTCGGAGAGCGGGACCCGCGTGTCCGGGGCGTGGACGAGGTAGAGATCGACGGAGCGGCGAGCGAGGCGTTCGAGCGTCCCCACGAGGCTCGCCCGGACCTGGGTCGGACGCAGGTGCTCCCAGGAGACCTTGCTGACGACGAACGAGTCGGCGCCGGCGTTCGACGTCCGGTGGAGGACCTCCCCGAGCAGGCGTTCGGAGCGTCCGCCGCCGTACACCTCGGCGGTGTCGAACCAGCGGATCCCCCGCTCGTACGCCCGCCCGATCGTCGCCTTCGTCCGCGCCTCGTCCTCGGCGGTCCATCGGCCGAGCGCCCAGAGGCCGAGGCCGAGCGCCGGATGGGGCTTGCCTCCCGCGGCAAGAGGGATCGGCTCGATCGTCGCGGGCGCGACCGTGCTCGGGCGAGCGGGGGACGTCTTCGGGCGCCGTCGCGGGGCCGGCGCCGGGCGGCGGGCTCGGGACTTCGCGGGCGCGGGTCGCTTCTTCATGCGCGCGCCGCCTCCTCGAGATGGCGGTCGATCCTCCCGATCCTCTCGGTGAGCTCCCGGGCCTTCGCCTCGGCCTCCTCGACGACCTCGGGGGGCGCCCGCCGCCGGAACCCATCGTCGTCGAGCCGGCCCCGGGTCTTCTCGAGCAGCGACGCGAGCCGCTCGCGCTCGCGGGCGAGGGTGTCGATCTTCTTCGGGCTCGCGGGGGGCCGCTCGAGGTAGCACTCCCCGAACACCGCGACACGACTGGCGGCGGGACTCGAGGGCGCAGTTCCCGGGGCGAGCAGCGCGACCTCGGCCGCGTGGGCCAGGCGGGCGATCGTCGCCGATTCGGCGGCGAGAACCCGGGCGACCTCGGGGCCGGCCGCGCGGACCCAGGCCCGCGGCGTCGCCGCGGGCGGGACCTCCTCCTCCGCCCGCAGGTTCCGGAGGAGGCGGACGGCCTCGAGCACGGGCTCCATCTCCACTTCGGCGACCTCGTCGGGAACGACCTCCCCCGCGGTCGGCCACGGGGCGCTCGCGAGAAGCTCTCCCTCGTGGGGGAGCGCGTGCCAGAGCTCCTCGGCGACGTGCGGGACGAACGGGGCGAGGAGCCGGAGGGCCCGCTCGAGCACGAAGAGGAGCGTCGCCTCGGTCTCCCGGCGCGCCGGCTCGCCGAGGCGCCCACCGAGCGCCTCCTTCGAGATCTCGACGTACCGGTCTGCGAGGTCGTGCCAGACGAACCCATGAAGCGCCGTCGCGGCCCGGGTGAACTCGAACCCTTCGAGCGCCGCGTCGACCGCCGCCGCGGTCCGATGGTACCGCGCGAGGATCCATCGGTTCTCGAGCCGGGCGGACGGCGCGAGGGAGGGCGGTGCGCGCGGCGCGGAGGCCCCGTCCGGGAGGTTCGCGCGGGCAAAGCGCACGAGGTTCCAGAGTTTCGTAAGGAAGTTCCGGCCCCCCTCGAGCGACGCCGCCCCGAACGGGCCGTCCTCGTCGGTCGGGTTCGGGAAGACGAGGGCGAACCGCATCGCGTCCGCCCCCCGCTCCCGGATCACCTCGATCGGGTCGGGAGAGTTGCCGAGGTGCTTCGACATCCGGCGACCCCGCTCATCCCGGAGCATGCCGGTGAAGTAGACATCCGAGAACGGACGCGAGCCGGTGAACCGGACGCCGGCCATCATCATCCGGGCGACCCAGAAGAACATGATGTCGCGCCCCGTCACGAGGACGCTGGTCGGGTAGTAGTGGGCGAGATCGGCGGTCGCCTCGGGCCAGCCCAGCGCGGCGAACGGCCACAGCCAGGAGGTGAACCACGTGTCGAGGACGTCCGGGTCCGGCGTGAGCTCCCGTCCGTGGCACGCCGGGCACTCGGTCGGGGGGCTCTTCGCCGCGATCGCGCGCCCGCAGGCCCGACAGTAGTCGACCGGGATCGGGTGGCCCCAGAGGATCTGGCGGGAGACGCACCAGTCCTCGATCTCCTCCATCCACCGGAAGAACGTGCGGCCCCATCGCTCGGGGTGGATCCGGATCTCGCCGCGGCGGACCGCCTCGACCACCGGATCGGCGAGCGGCCGCATCCTGACGAACCACTGCGTGGAGAGCCTCGGCTCGATCACCGCCTCCGAGCGCTCGGAGCGGGCGACCGTGTGGCGGTACGTTTGACGGCGCACGAGGAGCCCCTCGACGGCGAGTTGCTCGGTCACCCGAGCCCGGGCCTCGTCCCGGTCGAGCCCCCGGAACGCGGCCGGGACCCCGTCGCCCGCCAGGTGCGCCCGGTCGTCGAAGATCTCGACCGGCTCGATGAGCCCGGGGTGCCGCAGGAAGATCTCCCGGTCGAGGAGATCGTGCCGAGGGGTGATCTTGAGCGCCCCGGCGCCGAACGTCGGGTCGACCCCGGGGTCCGAGATCACCGGGACGCGCCGCCCGACCAGGGGGACGACGACCTCGCGGCCGACCTCGGGCGCATGCCGCGCGTCGTCGGGGTGGACCGCGACCGCGACGTCGCCGAAGATCGTCTCGGGGCGGACCGTCGCCACCTCGACGCCCCCGGGGCTCCCGTCCGCCCAGGCGTACCGAACGTACAGCATCTCGCCGTCCTCCTCGGTCCGGACGACCTCGAGATCGGAGATCGCCGTCCGGAGTCGGGGGTCCCAGTTGACCATCCGCTCCCCTCGGTAGAGGAGCCCCGCCTCGAACAGCGAGGCGAACGCCTCGCGCGTCGCGCGGGCGCTCGCGGCGTCGAGCGTGTAGCGGTACCGGCTCCAGTCCACGGAGAAGCCGGCCGCCCGAATCTGCTCCCCGATGCGCCGTTCGTGCTCCTCCTTCCAGCGCTCGATCTGGGCCAGCGCCTCCTCGCGGGGGAGTTGCTCGAGGCGGACCCCTTCCTTCTGCAGGCGCCGGCGGACCTCCACCTGCGTCGCGAGCCCGGCGTGGTCGATCCCCGGCACCCAGAGCGTGGGGATCCCCCTCGCGCGCTGCCGCCGGACGAGGATGTCCATCGTCGTGTCGCCGAGCATGTGCCCGACCGTGAGGATCCCCGTGACGTTCGGCGGGGGAAGCACGAGGCTGAACGGCGCCGCCGTCGGTCGAGCGGGAGCCCGGAAGACTCCCTCGCGCTCCCACGCGGCCTGCCAGCGCGCCTCGATCGGTCCGGGCTCGAACCGGGACGGGAGGGCCGGTGCGCTCAGGGTCGCCGCCTCCCGAGGACGAACGGGGCGACGACGGCGAGCTCGGCGAGCGAGACGAGCGCCATCGCGGCGACCCCGGCCTTCGCATCGATCGCGAGAGGGAGCCCCGCGATCACGAGGCCGGGCACGGTCACCACGAACGCGGTCCAGGCGCCCGAGTAGAGGTTCGGGACCGGGGTCCCCCGGTGCCGCGCCCAGCGGAAGAGGAGGCCGAGCTCAAGCAGGGCGGCGGCAACGACCGCCGGGAGCTCCGAGACGACGAACCCGGCGAAGACGATCGGCGCCGGGAACCGTACGGCAGCGAGTCCGAGGACGATCGCCCCCGCGACGAGATAGATCGACGCGACGAGCGTCGTCTTCCCGACGATGACCGAGCGCTCCGCGAGCGGGAGCGTCCGGCCGTAGGAGTACGCGACCACCTCGATGGCGAAGAAAGCCGGTCCGAAGAAGGTTGCGAGAAGGGCGGCGGCGGTGACCGCGCCGAGGGCGAGGGTCGGGGCGCTCTGCGACGCCGCCCGGACGTACGTGAGCAGCCCGAGCGCGAGCGCGTCGAGCACCGGCAGGAGGACGAGGAAGGCGAACCCCGGCGTCCGGCTCGCGAGGCGGAGGTCCTTCGTCATCACGGCCCAGGCGGGTCGCTGGGGGCGAAGCTCGCTGCGGACAACGGGCCCCGGGCGCGTTCGACCTGGGAGGAGGGCGCCGATCTCTCCGATCGATTCGTACACCCACAGCCCCGCGGCGCCGGCGAGAGCCGCGTACGCGGTCACGGAGCCGAGCACGAGGAGCTTCCCGACGGCGGGGAGATCGATCCCGGGCCCCGTCGGGGCGACGAAGGCGACGAGCGCCGCGAACGGCACCGGGAACGCGGCGAGCAGGAGCGAACCCCCGACCGACGGCACGCCGGCCGCGACCGGCCCGAGGATCCCGAAGAACGCGGGCGCGGCGGTCACGAAGGCGACGAGCGCGAACGCGGGCGCGACCCAGAGGACGAGGTACGCCCAGCGGACCGCGGTGCGACCGCCGCCCCCCCGCGACCCGAGGACCCGGTGCGAGAAGAACCTCCCCGTGAGCAGCGAGAGCGCGAGCGCGAACGCGACCGCGCCGATCGCGCCGGGGACGATTGCGACCCCGGCCCGCCACCCGAGCGCGAGGCCGAGGAACACCGGCGTCCCGACCAGAACGACCGCGACCGGCAGGTCGAAGAGCCGCAGGTACAGGAGCGCGGCGACGCGGCGGAACGTCCGGGCGTCGATCGGCAGCGGTGTCAGGACCTCGAGGATCCGGGAGGAGAGGAACGTGGGGAGGATCTGGAGCCCGGTCCACCAGAGGAACGTCACCTCGAGGCTGAGGAGCCCCGTGACGACCCCGACCGAGAAGGCGCCGGGGGCGATCGTGACCCCCGGGATCACCCCGGGCCCCGCCCGGGCGAGCAGGGCGGCTCCGGCGGTGAGGAGGGCGAGGGTCGCCCCGACGACGAACTTCCCCTGGAGAACCCGGCGCTCGGCCCGGGGCACGAGGTCGTGGGCCGCGACGGACGGGGCGATCGACCCTTGGCGGAACGCGTAGATCGCCTGGAGCGAGAGCTCCTGGAAGGCGAGCCCGCTCCAGCGCCACGCCTCACGCCAGCCCATCCGGTCCCCCGTCGAGCTGGGCGAGGGCGTCCGAGAGCCCCTCGTCGCCGCGCGTGAGCTTGAGGAAGATCTCCTCGAGCGACGCATCGCCCCGGGCGACGCGGGTGCGGAGCTCCCCGAGCGTCCCCTCGCCCCGGAGGACCCCCTCGTCGAGGATCCCGATCCGGTGGCAGATCGCGGCGGCGACCTCCACGGTGTGGGTGGAGAAGAGGACCCCCCGGCCGTCGCGCGCCACGTAGCGGACGAGCAGCTCCTTCACGATCCGCACGGAGCGCGGATCGAGGCTGTTGAGCGGCTCGTCGAGCACGAGGAGCCTCGGAAGGTGGAGGAACGCGGCGGTGAGGAGGACCTTCTGGCGGGTCCCGTTCGAGAGCGTCGCGATCGGCTCCTCGAGCTCCTCGGCGAGCTGGAAGGCGTCCGCGTAGGCCCGCATCCGGGCGGAGGCCACCGACGGGTCGAGCCGACGGACCCCGGCCACGAACTCGAGGAACTCCCGGGGCGTGAGGGCCTCGTACAGGATCGAGGACTCCGGTACGTAGCCGATCGCCTCCCGGGCGCCGAGGCCGTCGCCGACGGCATCGATGCCGAAGACCCGCACCGCGCCGGCGGAGGGCCGTACGAGCCCGACGGTCGACTTGAGGGCGCTCGATTTGCCGGCGCCGTTCGAGCCGAGGAGGCCGTAGATCTCGCCGGGCCGGACGGTGAGGGTGAGGCCGTTGACCGCCCGGCGCTCCCCGTAGTCGACGGTCAGCCCCTCGAAGGCAAGGGGGATCGCGTCGGGGCCGGCGGCTCCCATCCCCTGTCTATCGACGGGGCAGGCGGATAATATCGACGCCGGGACTACTCGGTCCGCGTCCGGGCGATCGGGAAGAGGATGACGTCCTTGATCGACTCCGCGCCCGTGAGCGCCATGACGAGGCGGTCGACCCCGAAGCCGATCCCGGTGCACGGGGGGAGCCCGTAGCGCAGGGCACGGACGAAGTCGGCGTCGTAGGCGTACCGGTCCCCGCCGGTCCCTCGGGCCTGCTCCTCGAACCGGCGCGCCTGATCGTCCGGATCGTTGAGCTCGGTGTAGGCGTTGGCGAGCTCGTAGCCGGGGACGAACGCCTCGAACCGCTCGACCCGGCCCGGCTTCGAGCGGTGGCGCTTCGCGAGCGGGGTCGTCGCCTCGGGATGGTCCACGACGAACGTGAGCCGGTCGATCGTCGGCTCGACGAAGTGCTCGAACAGCTTCTCAAGGAACGTCCCGCGAGGCGAGCTGTCCGGGACGGTCGACCCGACGCGCCGGGCGATCTCCCGGAGCTCCTCCCGGCTCTTGTCGAGGAGGCCCGGGATCCCGCTCGCGCGCTCGAGCTCGTCGACGAAGTCGACGGTCCGGGACGGGGGTCGGAACGCCTCCGCGGCCTTCGTGCGGGCCGGGGAGTCGGGGAGAAGCTCCGCCGCCCGCCCGGCGAGGTGGGCGAGCAGGCCCTCGAAGAACCCCCGCATCTCGGTGTAGTCCGCGTACGCCCAGTACGCCTCGAGCTCGGTGAACTCGGGGGAGTGGGTCGAGTCGAGGTCCTCGTTCCGGAACGACTTGCCGAGCTCGAAGACCTTCTCCGCGCCCCCGACCAGGAGTTTCTTGAGGGGCAGCTCGGTCGCGATCCGGAGCCGGAGGTCGGCCCCGAGGTAGTTCGATCGCGTGACGAACGGGGCCGCGGCGGCCCCTCCGGCGACCGGGACGAGGACCGGGGTCTCCACCTCGAGGAAGCCGGCCGCCTCGAAGTAGCGGCGAACCTCCCGCACAAGCAGCGATCGGACCCGGAGCCTCTCGCGGCTCTCGGCGGAGGTGAGGAGATCGAGGTACGGCCGGCGGATCCTCTCCTCGACGTCCTGGAGCCCGTGGAACTTCTCGGGGGGCGGGGCGATCGCCTTCGCGAGCAGCGTGAGCGAGCGCGCCTCGAGCGACGGCTCCCCGCGTCGGGTCACCGAGGCGACGCCGTCGGCTCCGACGATGTCCCCGGAGTCGAGGTCCGCGAGCCACCCCCGGTACGCCTCGTCCCCGAGGAGGTCGGCCCGGAGCAGGAGCTGGAGGCTTCCCGCCGCGTCGTCAAGGTCGAGGAACGCGACCTGGCCGTGGCGGCGGAGGCTCCTCAGCCGCCCCGCGACCCGGAACGACCGCGCGGGATCGGACTCCCCCGGGGTCAGCCCAGCGGCGGCGCTCCGGACGACATCGGTCGGGACCCGGCCCGGGAACGACCACGGGTACGGCTCCTTCCCCTCCGACCGCCATCGGGCGATCTTCGCCCGGCGCTCCCGCTCGAGCGCGGTCTCCTCCGTCATCCTCCCGGCGTCGGAGGAGGGGGCGGTAAAAAATGGCTCTCTTCGGGCGGCGGTCTACCCGGCCGACCCCGGGGGGGACTCGAGCGGGATCCGCTCGACCCCGGCGGGGCGGAACAGCGCGACGTGCTCGGGGACCGCGGGGTCCTTGCCCGCGGCCCGCGCGGGCTCGTGCAGGACGAGGAACGTGCCGAGGAAGAACTCGGCGGCCGCGTCCCCGCCGCCGATCCCGTAGCTCACGTAGTCGGAGAAGTAGACGTGGACCTGGCCCGAGCGGTGGCGTCGGAGCGCCTGGACGAACTTCCGGACCTCGTCGGGCCCCTTGCGCTCGAGCTCGTCGAAGAGGTCCCGGAGGATCGGCCGCTGGCTCACGCCCGCGAGGCCGTCGTAGGAGAGATAGACCGCGGGCCGGGGGTCGAGGGCGACCACGTCGAGGCGAAGGACCCCTTCGACAGGCTTGGTCCGCACGGGGGGCCGCCTACCCGGGCTCCGATATCAAAGCTTCGGGGAGGGCGCCGGACCGGTGCCGACGCCCCGCGGGGTGCCGCTCAGTGGTCGTGGCCGCCCGGACCGCCGGGCGGGGCCGGGCTCGACTTCTTCGAGGCGATGATGTCGTCGATCCGGAGCACCATCGTCGCGACCTCGACCGCCGAGCTGAGCGCCTGGCGCTTCACCCGGACCGGTTCGACCACGCGGAGGGCCCACATGTCGGCCGCCTTGCCGTCGGCGAGGTTCACGCCGACGTTCTTGTTCGCCTTGGGCCCGTCGTGCGCGCTGCGGAGCTCGATGAGCGTGTTGATGGAGTCGTACCCCCCGTTCTCGGCGAGGGCCCACGGGACGCACTCGAGCGACTGAGCGAACGCCTCGGCCGCGAGCTGCTCGCGGCCGCCGACCGTCCCCGCCCACTTGCGGAGCTTCACGGCGAGGTCGATCTCGGTCGCGCCGCCGCCGGGGCAGATGACGCCGTCCTCGAGGACGCTGCCGACGACCTTGAGCGCGTCCTGGAGGGACCGCTCGACCTCCTGGGTGACGTGCTCCGTGCCGCCGCGGATGAGGATCGACACCGACCGGGGGTTCGAGCAGCCGGTCACGAACGTCATGTCGTCCTCGCCGACCTTGCGCTCGTCGACCTTGGCCGCCTTGCCGAGGTCGGCCGGGGTGAGCTCCTTGATCCCGGTGACGATCTTCCCGCCCGTGGCGCGGGCGAGCTTCTGGAGGTCGGACTCCTTGACCTGCTTCACCGCGTAGATCCCCTCCTTCGCGAGGTAGTGGAGGACGACGTCGTCGATCCCCTTCTGGCAGACGACGACGTTCGCGCCCGACGCCTTGATCGCGTCGACCATCTTGCGGAACGTCTTGTCTTCCTCGTCGAGGAAGCTCTGGATCTGGTTCGGCGTCTTGATGTTGATCTTGCTCTCGATCTCGGTCTTCTTGATCTCGAGCGCCGAGTTGAGGAGGGCGATCTTCGCGGTCGTGATCTCGGAGGGCATGCGCGGGTGCCCGCGCTCCTTGTCGAGCACGATCCCCTCGATGAGCTCGGTGTCCGAGACCGTGCCGCCGTGGCGCTTTTCGATCTTGATCTGATCGACGTCGCAGACGGTCTTGCCGCCGCGCTGCTCGGCGATCTTCTTCACGGCCTGGACGGAGATCTTGGCGAGGACGTCGCGCGCCCCCACGACCCCCTTCGATCCCATGGCGGTGCGCGCGCAGTCGATCAGCGTCGTCTCGTCGTCGGGCTTCACCTGCGTCGCGATCTCGGTGTCGAGGACCCGCCGGGCCTCCTGCACGGCGAGCTGGTAGCCCTTCGTGATCACCGTGGGGTGGACGTTCTGCTCGAGAAGGTACTCCGAGCGCTTGAGGAGCTCGCCGGCGAGGACGACCGCGGTGGTCGTGCCGTCGCCGCACTGCTGGTCCTGGGTCTTCGCGACCTCGACCAGCATCTTGGCGGCGGGGTGCTCGACGTCGACCTCCTTGAGGATCGTGACCCCGTCGTTCGTGATCGTGATGTCACCCATCGAGTCGACGAGCATCTTGTCCATCCCGCGGGGACCGAGCGTCGTCCGGACCGCGTCCGCGACGGCACGGGCCGCCGCGATGTTGTTCGTCGTCGCACCCTTTCCGCGCTCGCGCTCCGTCCCCTCCTTGAGGACGAGGATCGGCGTACCCTGCAGCATCGAAGCCACCAAGTTCGGAAAAATTGCCCTTCTATATAAGATAATCTAGGACGCACGAGCCGGAGAGGGTGTCACGGACGGCGCCGGTTCAGCCACGATCGGGGGTGGCGGTCAAGCTGACGGGCTACTCCACCGGGTCATCGGTTTCGTCGTCGTGGGTCGCCGACTGGTTACGGCGGCTGAGTACCGCCTACCCGGGTCTCGCTCCGCGACTTGAGGGTCCCCGCTCGAATCCCTCGGTTTCCGGGATTATCTATAGGCCGCATCGCTTCCCTCCCCCCTGTGCGC